>CAZYLX010000142.1:0-7182 GCA_964648595.1 uncultured Acidimicrobiaceae bacterium | reverse complement strand
GTTCATGATGACGTACGAACGGTTTCTCGGGCTGTCGGTGTAGCCCTTGCGGAAGACCGAGCCGGGTCGGAAAATCGAGTTCCATGCCTGTGAGCTCTGCACCGAATCGGTGGTCGTCGCAGCCGCAGCCGCAGCACGCTCAGCGAGCGTGGGCTTGTCCTCTATCGACTTTGCCATGGAGATTGGTTCCTCGAGTTTGCGGGGGTAATCGGTGAGAAGGGGAGAGCTTAGGCGAGGCGCATGCCGTAGCCGTAGCCGTGAGAATCAGTTCGCTGGTGGCGATCACCGGTGGGATTGGGGGTGTCGGCGATCTTGCCGAGAATGATCACGCCGGTGGGACAACGATCAACGCAGAGCGCACAGCGCGTGCACACGTCGTCGTCGATGGTGAAGATGAACGCGTCAGATGGATCGTCGCCGGGTTTTGCGATACCGAAGCTCTCCGAAATGGCGTCGGTTGGCTGCATGTGAATGCACTTCCACGGACAGATGTCGACGCAGCCCTCGCAGGCAATGCATTCCGACTGGTCGATGTGGATGAACTGCTTGGGCTTGACAGCCTTCGAGAGGTAGTCCGCATCGACCTCGACGAGGACGTAGTCATCGCGGAATTCTGGGAGCGGTGGGTTGGCGTCGGTGGTGACCATCGATGAATCCGATCAGCCGCGCTTGACCAGTGGGCGACCGTACGTGCTGCTGGGCAGCTCAGCCTTCTTGACGTTGCCTCGCCCCTGCCACTGCACCCAAATTGCGATCATTCCACCGAGGAAGATGATGTAGATGATCGCGGCGATGGTGTCCGACAACACCCGGTAGGTGATCTCGAACGGGAACCAACCGCCCTGGCTCTGCGCTGTGATCAGTCCCCAGGCATCCCAGATTCGGTCTGCTCGGAAGCTCCACTCGTTCTCGGCGAGCGTGAGCCACTGATGAGGCACGATCCCAAAGACCAAGAAGAAAATGAACATGATGTACACCGACATGACGCTCGCTTGGCCCCAGTCCATCTGGTCCTCGGGATCTCGACGCGACGAGTAAAACGCAAAGCCGGCGACCATGAGCAGCGCAACGAGCGTGGAGACGATGAGAGCGGTCACGAAGTACCTCGAGGGGGCAAGCGAACAGAGCTTGTGAACAGTTGCACAATCTAGTCGGACGTTCCGACCTCTACACAAACCGTAGAGGCAGGGACATTCGGCACAGCGAGCAGCACGATGTTAGTGCCAAGAACTCGCGCTCCGCCCATCTCGAACGACGATCGAACGCAATCGTGGCCAAACCGTTCGCGAACTCGCTGATCGACGCAGTTCGCGCCTACAGTTTGAGCTTCGTGTCTCTTTCTTCGTTCTTTGCACTGAGCAGCTCACACCCCCGAGGATCACGTGACTGAAATCCCCGAACACCTCCTGAAGCGCAGTCGCGCCGCCAAGGGCACTCCCGAGTCGACGGGTGACGCTGCCGGCAGTGCGGTCGAGTCCACGTCGGCTGCCGCCGCAGTCCCGGCAGCGAGCGGGCCTCCCGCAATCGCGGCCGCCGCTGCAGCCATTCCCCGTGACGCCAAGCCAGCGCCGGAACCCGATCTTCCGCCATACATCGTCGCTGCGAACAAGCGGAAGAAGCTGCCACTCTGGAGCTTCCTAGTCGTTGCGGCGCTACCACTCTGGGCAATCAGCTTTGCCGGCACGATGCAGCAGGCCGACGTCGAGGATCCGCTCTTCGAAGAGGCTGCTCTCGTCTACGAACAGACCGGTGGCTGCTCGGGTTGCCACGGCGCGGCAGGTGGCGGAGGCGTCGGGTACAAGTTCAGCGAAGGCGAGATCATCGAGTCGTTCCCTGAGCCCATCGATCAGATGGCTCACGTGGCGCGAGGTTCGACGGCAATCAACGGCGAGCAATATGGCGACCCCAATCGTCAGGGTGACCCTCGAGTGGCCGGGGCCCGCAACCAGGGAGCAATGCCGGCCATGGTCGGCGTGCTCACCTTGACCGAACTCGAGTTGGTGATCTTCCACGAACGAGCTGTGCTCGGCGGTGAGGACACCGAGTCCGAGGTCTACCAGGAGTGGATGGAGCATCTGCGCGAGGCAGCCGAATCGGGAGAGGGTTCAGCCCTCAACGACGACGAGCTCAATCTGATCCTCCAGTGCTCCAACCCTCTCTACACACCGGGAGGCAGTGGGCCCGGCCCGGTCGATCTCGACGGTGACGACGAGAACGATTGCCCGGGTCCCGATGGATCCGTCGGCGGTGGCGAAGAAGTGGCCGCCGGCTGACGTGCCAGCCTCCGAGAGGTCGATCGTTCGCCGAGTGGTCCAAAAGGACGATTGACGTGACGGACGTTTCTCCCGACACTCATGTAGACCATTGGTCTCCCGTTCGTCGACGAAAGTGCCAATGAGCCATCCCCGCTCCCGAGATGCCCATGGATCTCTCCCAGTACTCGTCGCTCTTTGTCTCGTCACGGCCATTCTCAGCCCGTTCTCGGTAGCCGGGGCGCAGCCCGACCCGGTCAGCGGGCCAAGCAGTGCGCTGCAGTCCGCCGAGCCAGTAATCCTGCCAGGTGAGGTCGTGGTGGAGACCACCGATCCATCGGTCGACACGACGTCGACTGCGTTCGTGACCGCTCTCGACGATCTGCGCGGCTCACAACGGCTCCGCCAGGATCTGGTGCGGCGGTTTTCAGCGGCAGGAACCGCTGCAGCAACCTCGAACGACATCGTCGTCACCTACATTCGTTCAACCCCGACGGATGTCCAAGCGGTGGTCGAGGCTGCCATCGCTGATTGGAACGCCTCGCTGATCACCACCGCCGCCGGTCCGGTTCACGTCAGCTTCGACTGGGTCGACCTGTCACAAACCCTGCCAGGAACGCTGGGCTTCGCCGGGCCCACCGGGTTCGTACGTCGCTCCGACGGGCTGTACTACCCGGTAGCGCTCGCGAACTCGCTCGATCGCCGCGACTACGCACCGGGCGGCGTCGAGATCGAAGTCACGATCAGCAGTTCCCTCTACAACCAACCCGGCGGTTGGTACGTCGATGCATCGAACGCAAACGTCCCGTTCAACCGACTCGACTTGTATGCGACCATGTTGCACGAAGTCGGCCACGGGCTCGGCTTTCTCGGCTCGGCAGAACGTCGCAACGGCGTGGACCTGTTGCAAACGCCGCCCGACAAGTACGACACGCTCGTTCGCTATCAAGGGTCACGGCTCGTTGACCTTCCCAACAACGGCGTCCACCTCACCAGCGGTGAGCTCTACATCGACATCGGTGGCGGCCTGCTCCACGAGTTGTACGCACCGAGCCAGTTCTACAACGGCAGCAGCTTCGCGCACTTCGACGAGGCCGCCTACCGCAACGGGGACCCGGGCTCATTGATGACACCAGCGCTCGGTTCGGGTGAGACTGAACGCGTCATCGACGCCCCGACACTGGGCGTGTTGATCCAGAGCGGCTGGCAGGCCGATGTCTCACTCCTGGCCCCGAGCATCACCGAAGTCTCGGAACGATCCGAGGCCATCGAGGTGTCGTGGTCCGTCGACCTTCATGAGAATCGTGTTCCGCCCCTGGGCTTCGAGGCGCGAGCGATACGAACCAGCAACGGACAGCAAGCGGCACGAGTCGTCACCGACGGCACCGAACGGTCCGCCATGCTCACCGGCCTCACGAACAACGTGTCGTATCGCATCGAGGTCGAGCCGGTAGGGCTCGCTGCGAGTCCGGGAACCGCAACGTTCACTCTCAACCTGACGCCACCGCCGGGTGCGCCAACGCTGGTGAACGTCGTTGGCACCGGATTCAACCGCACCCTTCGCTGGCAGCTCGAGGACGATGGCGGAAGCGCCGTCATCCGCTACGACGTGCAGATGTCGAAGAACGGCGGCACGTTCATACCGATCGGAAGTTCGACCGGCACCGAGATCGACACCGGCCGCCTCACCAACGACATCTTCCAATTCCGGGTCCAGGCCGTGACGGTGAACGGCCCCGGCCCGATGGGGTACTCGTTGCCCACCGGATTCACCGACACCGTCGTCCGACCCGTGCCCCTTGATGGCGAGATCGCACGCCTCTACCAAGCCGCGTTCAATCGGCTGCCGGACCGTGCCGGCATGGATTTCTATCTTGCCGAGCGGGCCTCCGGCCGAACGCTCGAGTCGGTCTCGCGGGAGTTTCTCCAATCGCCGGAGTTCGTTGCCAGCTACGGGAGTCTGAGCAACCAAGCATTCGTCGAGCAGCTCTACCGCAACGTTCTCGGCCGAAACGGCGACGCTCAGGGTATCGGTTTTTGGACCTCCCAGATCAACGGCGGCCGCTCCCGAGCCTCCGTCGTTGTTGAGTTCGCGCAGTCGATCGAGTTCATCGACGCAACCCAGACCGCGGCCTTGCAGACCCCGACCGACGGTGCCATCTACCGGCTCTACCTGGCGTACTTCCTGCGACCGGCAGACGCTGGTGGCGCGGCGTTCTGGGCCCAACAGGCACGGACGGGTTCGTCGTTGGCATCCATCTCCAACGCCTTCGCCCTCTCGCCCGAATTTACGGACCGTTACGGCAACCTCACCGACGCTGAGTTCGTCGAGCTGGTCTACGCCAACGTGCTGAGCCGGACCCCTGATGCCGATGGCTATGCGTTCTGGCTCGATCGGATGCAGGCCGGCATGACTCGCGGTCACGTGATGCTTGCGTTCTCGGAGTCGCCGGAGTTCGTCGTGCGCACCGGCACCACCCCCTAGCGCCAGCGTCAACTCGGAACGGGCCGGTCAGGGCTGGCTGAGTGATGCGGCAGCGATTCCTGCCGCTTCGATCGTCCGCTGCAGGTCGGCCTCGGTGTGAGCGAGGCTCGGGAAGATCGCTTCGTAGGGCCCAGGGGCCAGGGCGACGCCCTGGTCGAGCATGGCGTGGAAGAACGGTGCATACCGACCAGTGTCGGCCGCGACCTTCGCATCGTCGTAGTTTCTCACCGGAGCGTCGGCGAAGAAGATACCGAGCAGCGGCCCGACCCTCGGCACCTGCACATCGATTCCGGCGCTGGCGATGGCCTCAGCCATACCGTCGGCCAACACCGAGGCCTTTGCTGCCAGCTCTTCGTAACGAAGGTCGGTCATCTGATCGAGAACCGCGAGACCAGCAGCGGTGGCCAACGGATTCCCGGAAAGGGTGCCGCCTTGATACACCGGCCCGAGCGGAGCAATGTGGCTCATCACATCGAGCGCTCCGCCAAAGGCGCCCACCGGCAAACCGCCGCCGATCACTTTGCCGAACGCCCAGATATCGGGGGTCACTCCAGACCATGCAGTTGCCCCACCGCGGCCGAGCCGGAAGCCAGTGATGACCTCATCGAACAACAGGAGGGCGCCAACGCGATCGCACTCGTCGCGGCAGGCCTGGAGGAATCCGGGCTCGGGTTCGACCAACCCCATGTTTGCCGCCACCGGCTCGATGGCGAGAACCGCCGTGTCTTCGTCGAGTGTCGGAACCACGTTGTAGGGCCAGACGATCGTGTCTGCGACCGAGGCCTCCGTGACACCGGCGGAACCAACGAGGCCCTGATTCGCCACGCCAGAGCCACCGGCAACGAGCAGCGAGTCGACGTGGCCGTGATAGCAACCGGCGAACTTCACGACCTTGCTTCGACCGGTCGCCCCGCGCGCAAGCCGAATGGCTGACATGGCCGCTTCCGTGCCGGACGACGTCATCCGAATCATCTCGATGCCTGGGACCCACTCGGCAATCCGCTCGGCCATCTCGACCTCGCGCACGGTGGTCGCGCCGTACGTGGTGCCCCGTGTCGCCGCGTCCTGGATCGCGGCGACAACTCGTGGGTCGGCGTGGCCGAGGATCGACGCGCCATAGCTCTGGACATAGTCGAGGTACTGGTTCCCCTCGGGGTCCCAGACGTGAGCGCCCTGAGCTCGGTCGACGAAGTACGGCGTCCCTCCGACCGAGAGGAAGGCTCGAACCGGCGAGTTCACACCGCCGGGAAGCACCTTCTTCGCTCGCTCGAACAGGTGCTCATTCGACATGTCATTGTCTGCCATCGCGTTGTGAACCACGGGCCCAGTGTGCTCAGGCTCGGAGCATCTCGGCCACCTCGGCGGCCAGATAGGTGAGGATGATGTCGGCCCCGGCTCGCTTGATCGACGTGAGAACCTCGATGGCCGCCGCATCACCGTCGATCCAGCCGTTGGCCGCCGCGGCCTTGAGCATCGCGTACTCGCCGCTCACGTGGTAGGCCGCAACGGGTACATCGACGTCGGCCCGGACGGCAGCGATGACGTCGAGATAGGTGTGAGCTGGCTTCACCATCACCATGTCAGCACCCTCGCTGATGTCGAGTCGGACCTCTTCCAGTGCTTCGCGGCCATTGCGGATGTCCTGCTGATAGCCCTTCCGGTCGCCGCCGTCGGCGATCGTGACATCAACCGCATCGCGAAACGGGCCGTACATCGCACTGGCGTATTTCGCGGCGTACGCCAGGATGGCGACGTCGTGATGCCCTGCAGCATCGAGGGCACGACGAATCGCGCCGACCTGGCCGTCCATCATTCCTGATGGCGCGACCACGTGAGCGCCGGCCTCGGCCTGGGCTACCGCCACCTTCTGGTAGATCTCGACGGTCGCGTCATTGTCGACCGTGCCATCGGCGTCGACGATGCCACAGTGTCCGTGGGACGTGTATTCGTCGACGCAGAGATCGGCCATCACCACGACTCGATCGCCGTAGTGCTCCCGAAGTTGCCGCAGCGCTACCTGCACGATCCCCTCAGGAGCCCACGCTTGGGAGCCTTCTGCATCTTTGGTTGCCGGCACACCGAACAACATCACCGCCGGGATACCGAGCCCGATCAGGCGACCGACTTCGGCGTCGAGGGAGTCGAGGGTGTGCTGTTGCACACCCGGGAGCGATGCGATGTCGATGGGTGCGTCGATTCCTTCTCGAACGAAGAGGGGGGCGACGAAGTCATCGACCGACAACGCGGTCTGGGCGACAAGACGACGGAGTGGCTCGGATCGACGGAGCCGACGAAGGCGGCGTTGGGGAAACGTCATGGATCGAGCGTACGCACCACGGCGTTGATCAACCCATCGACGGAAGGCTGGTGGGCGATGGCGGCGACGGCGAGTCCGTGGCGCTGGATAGCCGAAGCCGTTGTGCCACCGATGGCGACAAGGCGTGG
>CAZYLX010000141.1:0-7189 GCA_964648595.1 uncultured Acidimicrobiaceae bacterium | reverse complement strand
GACACCGCCAGGCCAGGAGCTTTTCCGGTTTGCCACGATCTCTGATCTCCACCTCGGCTCCGACCATTTTGGATTCTTCAAGCGCATGATCGATAGCGGTGATCATGCCGACCCGTTCGCTGTGCGCTCGGCACGGGCGGCCATCGAAGCGGCGCAGATCTGGGGCGCTCAGCACCTGGTCATCAAGGGCGACGCTGCGCACCACGGGCGTGCCGACGATTTTGCCCTGGTCGGAGAACTCGTCGATCGCTTCCCCGACCTTCCGATGTCGCTGCTCCCCGGCAACCACGACACCGACCAAGAGAGCCAGGCACTCCCCGAAATCGTCGGCCGAAGAGCGCTGCCCTTCGAGCGGGGCGTCAGCTTTCTCGATCTTCCAGGCCTCCGGCTGGTGCTCGGCGACACGACAATCGCCGGCAAAGGCCCGGGCACCCTTCGCCGGGTCGGCGACGGTCTCATCGATGCTGCCGCCGGCAGCGACCGAGGTGTCTTCATTGCCGTACACCAACAACTCCAGCGAACCGATCCTGTTCGCCATTGGCCTCCGGGCATTGCCCGGCGAGAGGTCGACCCGTTCCTCGACAAGCTGCACGCAGCGCGGCCGGGCGCCGTCGTCACGTCCGGGCACACGCACCGAAATCGCGCTCGCAACCACCAGAGCCTCTTGATCACCGAGGTGGCGGCCACCCACCATTGGCCCGGCGTCTGGGCCGGCTATGTCGTGCATGAGGGTGGCATCCGCCAAGTCGTTCGACGCATTGGAGCGACCGACGTGATCGACTGGCATGAGTACTCCAAGAACGCCGTTGGCTCCGTCTGGCAGCGCTACGCACCTGGCCGACTCGACGATCGATGCATCACCCACCCGTGGGCGTGAACACTACAAGGCGGCCCACGCCTCGGTGAGGCGGCGGATCCCTTCCCTCAGCTGGGATTCGGGTCGATCGAAGCACAGGCGGATGAACGAAGCCCCGTCGCCGTCGACCACCGCCGAGGCGCCCGTCGCGATCGTGACGCCATGACGCACGGCCTGCTGGCTCAGCGCTTCGGCGCACGGTGTCGGCAGCTCGATCCACAACGACAGCCCACCGGCCGGTGTCGCTGGTCGCCATGATGGAAGCGCTTCAGCGAGCAGCTCGCGCGCGAGTTCCGCCCGCCCCGCCAACGTCGGCTGACGAACGGCAACAACATCGTCGAACTTCGTGAGAACGCCGGCGGCGATCACCTGCGATGGCACCGAGCTGCCGAGATCCTCCGTGAGGCGGGCCCGCAGCAATCGCTCGACCAGCGACTGGGGTGCACGAAGCCAACCGATGCGGAGACCGCCCCACCCCAGCTTGGAGATGCTCCCGATCACGAGCACCGTGGCGCCATGTGTACGCGCCGCCAATGGTCGGATGCTTCCCCGGTCGAACCGAAGGTCAGCCAAAACGAGGTCCTCGAGCACAGTCAAGCCCAGATCGTCGACGGCCGTTGCGAGGTCTTCGAGCTCCCAGTCTTGAGCTGCGAACCCCGTGGGATTGTGGACCCCAGTCTGCAGGTAGGCAATCGAGACATCGTGTTCGGCAACAAGCCGTCGCAGACCACTGACATCGATCCTGCCCTCGGTTCGAGGAAGGGGAATGGGAGTGAGCCGCCGACTGGCCAGGAGATCGATCATCCCCGGATAGGTCGGATCGTCGACGATCACAGGGTCACCCGGCTTGGCCAGCAGCGTCAGCGCCAACGCCAACGCATGCTGAGCACCGTTCGTGATGACGATCTCGTCGAAGGTCGATTCCAGACCCTGCATCGAAAATCGTTCTGCTACAGCATGGCGCAAGGCGGGCAAGCCCTCAGGGCTGTAGCCGTGTCGTGGACCGGAACGCAGCAAGGCTTCGAGGTCGACGTCGACGACGGGGAGAGCCCGAGCATCGGCCGGCGTCGATGTGGCGAGGTCGATGCCGCGTCGAGCGCCCAGGATCCCCGAGGCGCCGGGAGCGGAAGGCTGGGGCAGACCGACAACAACAGTCCCACTCCCCTGCCGCGATTCAAGCGTTCCTTCGGCCTTGAGCACCGACAAGGCGGCGGTCACCGTCGAACGGCTCACCGACAGATCGCGGGCAAGGGCTCGCTCAGCGGGCAGCACAGTGCCCGCAGCCAACACGCCGGTCTCGATCGTTTGACGAAGAGAATCCGCGAGACGGACCTGCAGCGACGCGCCCGGTCCCGCGGTCCAGTCGCCGAGCATCGTCAATAGCGCGTTCGACCCGATCCGTGCCATGGCACGAGAATCCCACAACTGGCCCGGTCTCTCCAGGCCAATTCGCATGAAGTGGCCCGAGACCTCGGGCAAGGGCCATCAGAGGGTGGAGACCATGTCTGGATCTGGTGTCCGTCATTCTGTGTTGCGTTTGTTCCGGTTCCGGCAACAAACGCAACACGGAACGGACTGGGCGAGCGTGAACGACCGGAGAGCACCGCCGGCGTGCCGATCAGCGAGTGGGAAGCTCGATGGTCACGCGACCGCCTGGACCGGGATGGACAGCGACCGTGCCGCCGTGGGCGCCGATCAGTGTCTGCGCGATCGCCAGGCCGAGACCAGCGCCACCTTGACGAGACCGAGCCGAGTCGGCCTGGGAAAATCGTTCGAGGGCTCTCGGGACGAAGTCGGCATCGAACCCAGGACCATCGTCGAGCACTTCGACCATGACGTTGCCCTGTGCTGGGGTGCAGCTTGCAGCGACGCGAACGGTGGTGCCCTCCGGAGAATGACGGACGGCGTTGTCGAGCAGGTTCCGAAGCACTCGGCCAAGGGCATGGTCATCGCCCTCGACCGGGATGGCCTCACTCAGATCGGCGGCCAGGCGGATCCCGCGTTCGGCGGCAGCCGGGGCAACGGCTTCGAGCGCCTCGTCGATCAACTCGGCCAGATCAAGCGCCTCGGCCTGAAGCACAAGACTGCCGCTGTCGGCACGCGCCAGAAGGAAGAGGTCCTCGACCAAGCGCTCGAGGGCCAGGACGTTGTGTCGCATCGACCGCAGATGGGTCGCGCCGTCAGCAACGCCATCTTCCAGCGCATCGACAGAGGCGAGCAGCGACGCCAGCGGGGTTCGCAGATCGTGAGAGAGCGCGCTGACGACGGCTCCCCGCTCGTCATCTGCTGCGCCACGTTCTGCCTCGGCCAACTGCAGTGAGTCGCCGAGCGCATCAACGCGAGACGCCAACTCGCCGACCTCGTCACCTCGCTCGATACCCGTGCGAATCGACCGGTCGCCGGCAGCAATGGAACCCACCGTGTCAGAGATCACCTCGAGATCCCGGGCGAGCGGTCGAGACAGACGCCACCCGACGATGATCGCGGCGAGTCCGGTGATCGAGGCGACGAGTACGACGTATCCGATGTCGTTTCCGGACAACGTCATCGCACCACTACCGACGAGGCTGCCGATCACGGCCAGTACCGGCCCGATCACGGCCAGGGCAGGGACGGCCAGACGGATCGGGAGGCGCTGGAACACCAGCGGGAGGAACCATGCCGCTGCGACCCCGATGCCAGCGGTGAGGGCTATGAACAGGCCGATGGAGGCCGGTTCGTCCATCATCTCGGCGCCGATCACGGCTGATGCGATGCTCACGGGTCGAACCGATAACCGACGCCGTAGACGGTCACGAAGTGCGTGGGCGCACCTGGGTCGTCTTCGAACTTTCGACGCAACCGACGAACGTGCACGGTCACGGTGCCGGGATCCTGCCAATCGGGGTTCGATCCCCACACATCTCGCAGGAGGTCAGCGCGACTGTGGACCTCGCCCGGCGTCGAGGCCAGTCGCACGAGAAGGTCGAACTCCTTCGGAGGCAGTTCGACCAGCTCACCGGCGCGCTCCACGCGACGCCCGACGACGTCGATCTCGAGCCCTGCGATGCTGATCTGTTCGGGTCCGCTCGCCCCGGTCCGACGCAGGACGGCTCGTACGCGAGCGAGCACCTCACGGGGTGATGCTGGCTTGGACACATAATCGTCGGCGCCGAGTTCGAGCCCGACGACTCGCTCTGCTTCCTGCCCTCTCGCACTGAGCACGATGACGGGAACGTTGTCGCCGCTCGCTCGTAGCCGTCGCAGCACGGTGAGACCGTCGACTTCGGGAAGCATCAGGTCGAGCACGATCAGGTCGGGCCGTTTCTTTGCGATCTCAGCCAGCGCCTCTGTGCCGGTGGCGGCGGTACGAACCGTGAAGCCTTCGCCTTCGAGATAGCTGGCGACCACCTGACGCACCTGTGGCTCGTCATCAACAACGAGGATGTCGGGAGCGGCAGCCATGGTGGCGATCGTACGCGCGTCGGCGGCAGAGGTGGTCATGGCAACATCGAACCGACGCGTGACCCGATCCCATTCCGTTACTCGTGGTGTTCAGGAGTTCTTCAGATCAGCTGCGATTCTGATCAGCGACTCTTCAGGCCCGTGTCACGCCAAGCTGTCAACAGTGGCAAGGCTGCGGTCGCGCTGTCAGAGCACACAGCACGCTGATCGAGCCAGTCGGCGAGGCGATCGAGCGGAACCTCGTCGACATCGACGACCTCGCCGTCAGAGGGAACAACCGCATCGTCAGTCAGCACGACATAGGCCCGGCCGAGGACGTGACCGTCATCGGCGTCGTAGCGAAGCGACCCGAGCTCGATGAGCGGGCGACCGCTCACACCGGCTTCCTCCTCCAACTCCCTTGCCGCTGCTGGCTCCCAGTGCTCGCCTGCGCCACAGATTCCGCCGAAGGCGACATCCCAGAACCCCGGATAGATCGACTTCCACTCTGCTCGACGATGGACGACGAGATGTCCGCTCGGCCGCACGACGAAGACATACGTGCAGCGATGACGGAGCGTCGAGGCTCGCATCTCGCCTCGCGTCACGATCGCGAGAACGGTCCCATCGACGTCGACATGTTCGATCAGCTCGTCGGTCGGCTCGTGCGGTGTCGGAGTCGTCACCCCGCGCCACTCACACTGTGCCACTCACACTGTGACCGTCACTCGGCTGGCGGTGGTGGTGGTGCGAGGGTGTTTCGAACCTCATCGATGGGAGCGCCTCTGGTGATCAGCTGCCTCGATTGAATGGCTTGCCGCGGTCGGTTCCATGTGAGGGCACCGACCATCGAATCATGTTCGTCGAGGAAGATTTGGACGAACATCTGCTCTTCAAACGATCCCTGGACCAATTCGGATCGACTGGTCGGAACGCCGGCAAGCTGGATCTTGCGATCATACTGATCGCTCCAGAACCAAGGAACCGGTGTGTAAGGCTCGATCTCCTCGTCGGCAGCCCACGCCAACAGCCGACGAGCCGCGTAGCCGCCCTGTTCGACGGCGTTGTCCCATTGTTCGACCCGAGACAGCTCGGAGCCGAACCGCTGGTTGGGCCAGCGGGCAACATCGCCCGCGGCCACGATGCCAGGAGCTGCCATGCAGCTCGAGTCACAGACCACGCCGTTGTCGATCGTCAGATTCGAGCCCTCTAGCCAGCCGGTCGCTGGAACGACGCCGATCCCGATCACGACAACATCAGCATCGAGCACCGTGCCGTTGTCGAGCTCGACGGCGGAGACCCGCCCGTCGTTGCCGACAATGGATGCACCGACGCCGAGGTGGACCTCCACGCCATGAGCTCGGTGCAATGCGGTGACTTGGTCTCCGGCCTCAGCAGGAAGCACTCTCGACAGAGGCGCAGGAGCCGCCTCGATCATCGACACCTTCAATCCCCGCTCGCGAGCCGTCGCCGCCACCTCGGCTCCGATGAAGCCAGCTCCGATGACGACCACGTGTGCCGGTCCGGCTTCGAGATCAGCACGCAGGGCTGTCGCGTCGTCGAGCGTACGCAAGACGTGGACACCGTCGAGTTCGACACCAGGAAGTGTTCGCGGGGACGCCCCCGTTGCGATCACGAGGCCGTCGAAGGCCAGCGACTCGCCGGAGTCGAGGGCGATGGATCGTGCGTCGACGTCGAGGCCGACAGCTCTGACGCCCAGCTTCCAGTCGATACCGAGCGCATCAGGATCAGCAACTGCTCGCAGCCGCAGCTTCTCTTCTTCCCACTCACCAGCGAGAAAGTGCTTCGACAGCGGCGGGCGATCGTAGGGAAGGTGCGGCTCTTCTCCGACCATCGTGATGGCCAAGGCCTCATCGGCTCGACGCAGGGTCTGCGCTGCCTGGAGACCGGCAAGCGACGCGCCGACGATGACGACATGCTCCATGAGAGAGAAATCCGGTCAGTCGTCGGCGAGCGAGATGGCTTGCTTCGGGCAGCGGTCTGCCGCCTCACGCACCTTGTCCCACAACTCGCTGGGCGGCGACTCGTTCAGGACGTAGAGGAAGTCGTCATCACGCACTTCGAACACCGTTGGTGCGATGTCCATGCAGATGGCGTTGCTCTCGCAGAGGTCGAAATCGACGGTGATCTTCATGGCTCCGAGTCTGCCACAGAGCTCAGAAGCGGGTGTACCCGCCGTCCATGATGATCTCATCACCGGTGTGGTAAGTCTGGGTTGGGTCAGCAAGGAACGCTCCGACGCGGCGGAAATCGGCCGGTGTCCCCCATCGTCGGATCGGTGTCCGACTGGTTGTCGATTGGAGGAACTTGTCGTTCTGGCGACCGGCTTCGGTCATCTCGGTCTCGGTCCATCCAGGAACGACCGTGTTGGCTCGGATGCCGTAGCGAGCCAACTCAACAGAAAGACCTCGCATGATCGCCAGCGTCGCTGCCTTGCTCGAGGCGTATGGCTGCGCTCTCGGCGCGCCGTGAATCGCTGACACCGACGAAACAGCAACCAGAGCACCGCCATCGCCTCGTTCAACCATGTGCTTGGCCGCCTCGCGCAGCGTCAAGAACAAACCATCGAGGTTGACCGCGAGCACGCGCCGCCAATCATCGAGCGTCTGTTCGAGGAACGGCCGGCCGTTGCCGCCGATTCCGGCATTGGCAACGACCGAATCGACACGGCCCATTTCTGCGACAGCGCTGGCCATCGACTCAACAACTTGGCCTTCCTCGCTCACATCGACGCGTTGCCCGAGCACCTTCGTGCCAAAGGTTTCGAGCCCGGCCGTTGCCGTGTCGAGCTTGGACTGGTTGGTTCCCCAGATCACGATGTCGGCACCTTCAGCGGCGCACCCCTCGGCGATCCCGAGGCCGATGCCTCCATTTCCACCGGTGACCAAC
>CAZYLX010000140.1:0-7217 GCA_964648595.1 uncultured Acidimicrobiaceae bacterium | reverse complement strand
GGGATCTCGAGGACCCTGCGGCCATCGACGTCGTCTCTACCGAACAGAAGGTGACAGCAACACTTGGCGAGGTGCCGTTCCTCGGCATCATCGACCGTGTCGACCGTATCGATGGCAAGCTCGTTGTGAGCGACTACAAGTCGGGAACCCTTCCCGGTGTCCGCTTCCGCGACGACAAGATCCAGCAGGTGATGCTCTACGCCGCCGCTCTCGACGACATGGGCGATGAGCAGCCAGAGCGCGCCCGGCTCTTGTATCTCGGACAGCAAATCCTCGACGTCACGGTCACCGATCGTCGCCTCGAGGATGCCACCGGCCAGCTGGGTGAAACCTGGACAGCGGTGACCACCGCATGCGCCACCGACACCTTCGAGGCCAAGCCCGGCGTGCTGTGTGGATGGTGTCCATTCGCCGCGGATTGTGCGGAAGGTCGAGCCGAGCTGACTCGCCGCCAGGCAATGGGAAAGCTCCCGGCGCATGCACCAGCGGCGGCTCTGGTGGCCTGAGCAAACCTCACAAGCGCCGGTCTGGGCATCTCCACCCAGGTCGAGGTGGGTCAACTCGCACAATGACTCAAGCGGCGACTCGCAACGGTCGACCACCATCACATGCACAGGCGGAAACCATATGGGGGCATGTGATGTCGATTCTCGAATCCAGACCACAGTCTGAAGAGATGACGAGGCACCGAGCGGCGGCGGCACCGGCGGCTGCTGGCTGGTTCGACGACCCCGATGCACAGCATCGAATGCGGTACTTCGACGGCACGACCTGGACCGAGCACGTCACCCACTTCGGGCCGTCTCCGTGCTCGGGATGCGGCTGAACACACCGAAGGTTCGCTAACGTCGCTGCTCGTGAGCAGCACGGCAATCGATCTTGGTCATCATCTGGCCTTTGCCGCGCACGCAGACAGCGAAACCACCAAACTCGTACAGCTCGGAGCAGCGAGCGACGGCCTGGTGGTCCGCTGGTGTGAGCCAGGCGCTCCAGCCGAACGTCTCCACGATCGGCTTGCTCGACTCGTCGGCGCCAACAACCTGCGCGACGCCTCGGTCACGGCAAACGCCATCGCCAGCTGCATGGCAGAGTTGGTCGAGCAACGGGGCACCGTGCGCATCGCCGTACCGGTGAACGCATCGCTTGGACATGTCAGCCATCTTCGATCTGCGTTCGAGCAAGCCGGCTACCGCCTTGACGAATCCACGTTCGTGCGGAGGCCGTACGCCGTCCTGAGCCACTGGCTCGTCGATGCTCGCGGGCGGCCACCACGGCTCCCCCGTGGCAAGACGCTCGTGATCGACAACGATGGCGGTCGAAGCTCGGCGATCGTGGTCGACATCCCCCGATGTGCCGTGTTGGCCGAAGGCCAGATCACCAACGACTCGACAGCCGATCCCGAGACTGCCACGACCTCGATGCGAGAACTGCTCGAGGGTTCCTATGGATCGCAAGGACACGCCGAACCAGTGCCGTGGTCGGTGCTGTCTGCATCGATCGCTGACATCGTGGTTGCCGGCTCTGGAGCCGACCATCCCCGCTTCCGACAGTTCCTCGACGAACGATTCCCCGCATCCGAGGTGCAGCAGACCACGTGTGCCGCGACTGAGATCGTGGTTCACGGCCTCAATCATCTCGATCGGCTGAGGGGCTACCGCTGTGCGTGGCCGACCGTCGATGTGACGCTGAACGACCAGATCATTCGCCGCGCCGGCACGTGGCAGACCGACGATGCATCAGCCACCGTTGCCCCGGTCGGCACCGATCTGGGCTTCGGTGGGCTACCACTCGTCCTCGGCGAACGAGGCGCAGAACACGCCGCGGCAACCCTGAGCGTTCCGCTACGTGTGGGGCCGTTCCCGCTGATGAGCATCAATCCGTCTGGTTCGATCGAGATTCGGGGAACCGACGCCTCGATTCGCCTTCACGTCGACTGGCCGGTTCCGGGTGTACCCACGCGCTCGCTGTCCATGACTGTTGAGGACATCCTGGATCTGACGATCGACCGCGCCCCGTTCACGCCCAGAGACGATCCACCTCGCCGAGCCACCGGCAAGTTCTGAGCCAAGACCGCAACTGCCAGAAACCGCAACTGGTGGTGTCAACCGTCGCCCTAGCGACGGTTGACACCACCAGTTCAGAGGCGGGGGAGATCGAGCTCAGCGGCCTTCGAGGGCCTCGAGCAGCGCGGGAATCACCTTGTGCACGTCGCCGATGATGCCGAGGTCGGCAATGGCGAAGATCGGAGCTTCAGGATCCTTGTTGATCGCGATGATGTTCTTGGAACCCTTCATCCCGACGAGGTGCTGGGTGGCACCCGAGATGCCGGCGGCGATGTAGACACCGGGCTTCACGACCTTGCCGGTCTGACCCACCTGCTGGGAGTAAGGCACCCAGCCAGCGTCGACGATTGCCCGTGACGCACCAGCGGCCCCATTGAGCTGCTTTGCGAGGCTCGTGATCATTCCGTACTTCTCGGCGTCTCCGAGGCCTCGGCCTCCGGCAACGACGAGGGCAGCCTCGTCGAGCTTTGGACCATCGGACTCCTCGACGAAGCGATCAACGACCTTCGCCCCGCCGCTCGCGCCCAACTCGGGAACATCCAGATCCTCGACATCGGCCTCGGCGCCACCGCTCGGTTCTGCGGTGAACGACTTCGGGCGGACCAACGTGATGTATGGACCCTCGCCGGTGAACTTGGTCTTGATGTCGGTTGCTCCGCCGAAGATCGGCTCGGTGCCGACCAGGGTGTCGCCGTCGACCTCGATGTCGACCACATTGGTGATCACGGTGCGATCAAGTTTGACCGACAGACGACCCCCGATGTCGCGGCCGTCATAGGAGGTGCCGAGCATGATGGCGTCTGGCCCGTCACCGGCATCGACCGCGGCAGCGATCGCCGCGGCTACCGGAACACCGACGAGCGCTCCGTCGAGGTCGGTGACCGCGTGGACGGTTTCTGCCCCGTATTCGCCAAGTGCCTCGGCAATGTCGTCTGCATCGTCGCCGGCGTACACGCAGGCAACGGTGTCGGCGAGATCGCGTGCCTTGGTGAGGAGTTCGAGCGTGGTCGACGTGACTTCACCGTCGACGGCTTCTGCGTAGACCCAAATGGTGTCGAGTGACATGGTTCAATGCCTTCCTAGATGACCTTGAGATTTTCGAGGAACTCGACGATCTTGAGGTATCCCTCACCGTCGTCTTCAATGATTTCGCCTGCTTCGCGGACCGGCGCCACTGCGACATCAACGATGTCCTGGCCGGAGCCGGCCCAGCCGACCTGATCGGAGCTGAAGCCAAGATCACCAGCAGTCTTCTCGTCCACGGGCTTGGACTTGGCGGCCATGATTCCCTTGAACGACGGGTAGCGGGGCTCGACGACGCCGGCAGTGACGCTGATGACCGCTGGCATCGGGCACACGACCTGGTCGTAGCCCGCATCGGTCTGACGCTTGACCTTGAGCTCGGAGCCGTCGACCTCGACCTCCTTGGCTGCGGTGACCGATGGCAGATCGAGCACGGCGGCGAGCTGTCCGGGCACCGTTCCCGTATAGCCGTCGGAGCTCTCAGACCCGGCAATCACGAGATCCGGGGACTGCTCTGCGATCGCAGCACCAAGCAGCTTTGCGGTGGTGAGAGCGTCGGAGCCGACGAGTTCGGGATCGCTGATCAGCGTGGCCGAGGCCGCTCCCATCGCCAGGGCTGTTGCCAACCCCGAGCGCTCGTTGTTCGGCGCCATCGACACCAGGTGCACCTCGCCACCACCGGCAGCGTCGACGAGCTGGAGCCCCATCTCGACACCGAACGTGTCGGACTCATCGAGGATCAGCTTGACGTCACGCTTGAGCGTGCGAGTTTCGGGATCCAGAGCGCCGGGGTCGGCAGGATCGGGGATTTGTTTGACACAGACGACGACCTTCATGAGCGCAGATGGTACGCGAAAACTTGACCGACCAGTCAATCTCGTGGCCGAGATCTCGCGACCATCGACGCTGGTTCGGGCAGACTCCGGTGGTGAAGTTGGCGCTCATCATCAATCCGACGGCCTCGTCGGTCTCCCGACGGTCCCGAGTGATGATCGAGAAGCTGCTCGCAACCGACCACGAGCTCGTTGTTCACGAGACCAGTCGACAACGTCATGCGACTCGTCTCGCTCACCGGGC
Organism: uncultured Acidimicrobiaceae bacterium; assembly: GCA_964648595.1. Lineage (GTDB taxonomy): Bacteria > Actinomycetota > Acidimicrobiia > Acidimicrobiales > SZUA-35 > SZUA-35. The sequence goes on along the minus strand of CAZYLX010000140.1, from coordinate 3,054 downwards.
CAGCCGGGAAGGGTTCGATGTTGTCCTGACCCTCGGAGGCGATGGCACGGTGAACGAAGCGGCCAACGGGCTTCTCGATGCTTCGGACTGTGCGCTGGCGCCGCTGCCGGGAGGATCGACCAACGTCTTCGCTCGTGCGCTGGGGTTCCCGAATTCGGCCGTCGAGGCGACTCGCACCGTGCTCGAAGCCCTCGACGCGGGGAGCACTCGATCGGCCAGCGTTGGCATGGCCGGCGACCGTGCGTTCCTTTTCCATGTCGGAGCCGGATTCGACGCGGCCGTGGTCCAGCGCGTCGAAGAACGGTCGGCGTTCAAGCGCTACGCCGGACATCCGTGGTTCATCGCTGCCGCACTACGCACCTGGGCCTCTCCTGAACGATCGCGTCTCCGATTCGACATTCGAACAGATGACGGACGGGTCGTCCGCGGAGCTCAGATGGCCGTAGCGTTGAACCTCAGTCCATACACGTTTCTGGGAAACCGTCCGCTCGACCTGGCCCCTGAGGTCACGTTGACCTCGCCCCTCTCGATCGTCGCACTCACCTCGCTGTCGGCGCGCCGTTTGTTGCCAGCCGCACGGTCCGCCATCGGAGACGACCCTGTTGGCATTCCCAACCGTGGGGCGACGAGGCACTGGCCGCTGGTCCACGGCGCCGAGCTCCGTTCCGAGCGACCGTTCCCGTACCAGCTCGACGGCGAGCCGCAAGCTCCGGTCCGTCGGCTGCGCATCGAGCATCGGCCCGATGCCCTTCAATTGGTGGTGCCTGTCGATGCAGCACCAGGTTGATGCCTCGAGACATCAGCCCTTGGTCAGTGCCTCACGCATGAGCGCCGGCGTGTTCGTGATGATGGCGTCGACTCCCATTTCGACCAGCGCCAGACCACGATCGGTGTCGTCGACGGTCCACACATTCACTGCGATCCCGGCATCGTGCGCTCGGTTGACAAAGGCCGCGTCGACCAGGAGATCGTGGGGGTGAATCGCTTGAAGGGCGTGGGCCTCGACGCGAGCGATCAGCTGCACAGGATCAGCCTGACCCCACACCAGCCATCCAAGAGCAACTGCAGGATCTGTTGCCCTGATGCGGAGGACAGCGTCGAAATCGAAAGACGAGACCAGCACCCGGTCGTGCGCCTCGAAGGCAGCGATGAGGCCGGCCACTGCGATGACCAGCCCTTCCGCTGCTTCGTAGTCGGGGTCGCTCCGCAAGTTCTTCAACTCGATGTTTGTGAACAGGGGGTCCGTCGCCTCGAGCGCTTCTGCGAGGCTCGGAACCGAGTCCGGCAGGTCGGCCGACATGACTTCCCTCACCATGCGACCGTCAGGCAAGTGCGCATCGTGTTGCAGCACAAGAACATCGTCGGCAGACAGGCGAACGTCGAGCTCGATCCCGTCCGCACCTTGTTCCTTGGCACCAACGAAGGCTTCGACGGTGTTCTCGGGATAATCAGCCGAAGCACCGCGATGGGCCACGATCATTGTCTGCAGGTCGGACATGGCGCAGATTCTGGCAGAGATGACCCGTCAACGAGCGATGCAGCATCTGACGGGTACCGGAACGACAGAGGAGGGTAACGGAATCGAAAAGATCTTTTCCCAAACTCTTTACGAGAGTCGAACTACTCATTATTGTTCACTCGTCGACGGCAACCGTGCCATCGAGATGCCGGAGGATGCGTGACCGCGATCGAGACCACCGCGACTGTTCGACTCGTTGACGGGAAACCGGCAACGCCGATCGAGGCGAATGATCAGGTAGCCGACGAACATGCGGTTGCCGACGAACATGCGGTTGCCGACCAGCAGAGGGCGATCTCCAATCAGCTGACGATGACCGGGGCCATTCCGGTCATGGCCGAGCGGATTGCGCAGAAGGTCGCAAACACGCCGAACACGTCCAGCGATCTGAGCTGGCGGGCTACCGCCTCATGTTGCGACACCGATCCCGATCTCTTCTTCCCCGTAGGAACAACCGGCAGCGCACTCGATCAGATCGACGAAGCAAAGACGGTCTGCAACAGCTGTCCAGCGCAGCTGGCGTGCCTGGAGTTCGCCCTGCGGACCAATCAGGACACGGGCGTCTGGGGCGGAACGTCTGAAGAGGAACGTCGACAGTTGCGACGCACCTACCTCGGTCGCCGCCGCCGAACCGCCGTCTGACTCACGCCCCCGCACCCCAGTTTCCGACGCTCGACCTGGTCGCAGGACTTGGTCAGACCTCGAAGTGTGCCAGGATCTCGGCGATCGTTCCTCGCTGATCGATCGCAGGACGAAGTGACAACTCGCCGCCCAGGTCTCCGGCCACCAGTGTGCGAGCAATCGTCAGCCCAAGCCCGTCCGACGTCGAGAGATCGAATCCGTCAGGCAGGCCAACACCGTCGTCGTGAACTCTGACAGAGATCCCGTGGTTCGTGCTCTCGAGCTCGATCGTGACGCGCCCACCACCGGTCCCGGGTGGGTAGCCGTGCTCGACGGCGTTCTGGAGCAACTCAGTGAGCACCACGGCGAGCGAGCTCGACACCGACGCAGGCAGCGTCGGCCCGTCGCCGACGAACCGGATGGTGACAGGCCGGTCGGGTGAGACCAGGGCCTGTTCGACCATCTGTGTGATCGGCACGGCGACATCGAGGAACCGAACGTCATCTCCGCCGTTCTGAGCAAGGATCTCGTGGACGAGCGCGATCGATCGAATACGACGCACCGATTCGTCGATCGCCGACTTTGCTTCGCCCGATTCCAGCCGGCGGCCTTGCAGCCTCAGGAGCGAGGACACCGTCTGCAAGTTGTTCTTCACTCGGTGGTGGATCTCACGGATGGTGGCATCCATCGAGACCAATCGACGCTCCTGCTCGCGGAGATCTGATACATCGCGCAGAAGCACCAGTGCCCCGCTCGCATGCGTCTGATCGATGAGGGGCAATACCCGGGCATGAATCGTGGTTGCCGACCCCCGTTCGAGTTCCTGTGTGACGGGCACAAGGAAGCTGAACGCGGTCCGAACGACGTCGGCGTGGATACCGGGATTCCGAAGAAATTTCTTCTTCTTGCCGACC
>CAZYLX010000139.1:0-7233 GCA_964648595.1 uncultured Acidimicrobiaceae bacterium | reverse complement strand
CCGTTGATCTGCACCCAGGGAGCGAGCCGCAGCCCCGGCCACGGGCGGCGAAGGAAGTCGTGCATGGCCGGAGAGTTCCAGAAGAGCGGCACGACAACATCGGCGTCCTCAATCAGCGATGCAAGCTGTTGATCGTCCGGCGCGAGGTGAACGGCGAGGCCGGCTCGACGACCCTGCATCATCGTGAGGGGATACCCGTCGGCGGTGAGCGTCGCGACCTCCAGTTCGGTGGCCGGGTCGATCCCGGGCACGGCCTCGGCCAACGCGATCAGCGATCGAGTCGGACCGTCACCTCCGAACTTCTCGATGACGAACAGGATGCGGCTCACGACGGTGCTCCGTCGCTTCGTTTCCTCGACAGCGAGCGGCGAACGACTTCGAGCATCTCTCGTTGGTTCGTGGCGCCGTCGGTCGACAGATTCAGCCGGTGGAGGTGCTTCTCGATCAGCACCTCGTCGAGCATCTCGGTCGGCAAGGCCAGATCGCGGGCCCGGGCGAACCAGTCGGTGTCGCACCCGATCCGAAGCGAGGGATCGAACGGCCCGACGAGATCGAAGGTGGAACGACGGGCCATCAGCGTGCTTGGTGTCGCTCCGTTGACGATGTCACCGGCCAACTGAGCGAACGAGCCGTGGGCGTCGTCGGCTCGGTGACGCCGAAGCATGGTCGTGACATACGCCAGATTCGGATGTGCTGCCATCGTCGAAAGCTGGCGTTCGAGCTTGGCCGGCAGCCAACGGTCATCGTGGTCGAGGAACACGATCAAATCGCCGACACAAAGGCTGATCCCCAGGTTCCTCGCCGACGCCAGCCCGAGATCGGGTTGCAACACGTAGTCGACGTCACGAGCCCGAGCGATCTCGGCTGTTCGGTCCGTCGACTGACCATCGATGACAAGCACTTGATCCGGTTGGCGGGTCTGGCCCGCAATCGAATCGAGGGCTCCGGCCAGCGCACGCTCGCCATTCCGCACGACAACGATCACAGACACAACCGCCAACGCCCCGGCATTCTCGGTCATGCGCCGGTCGACACCCGGGACGTGATGCGGCCATCCCGCAGCTCAACGATCTCATCGGCCAACTCCAGCGCACGATGGTCGTGGCTCACGACCAGGATCGCCGGCCGCTGGGGTTGAGCAACAAGCTTCTCCAGGAAGACGGCCACCGACTGCGGGTCGAGATGATTGGTCGGTTCATCGAGAACCAGGATCTCGGGGTGACCAACCACCGCACGGGCCAGGGCGATGCGCTGCTCCTGACCGCGGGAGAGCCGACGGCCACCGGGCCCAACCATGGTGGCGCGACCGTCCTCGAGCGTGGCGAGGATCGAATCCAGGCCGGCCAGTTCGATCGCTTCGTCTACCTGATCGTCGGTGAACGATCGACCGTAGGTGATGTTGTCGAGAATCGAGGCCTCAGCCAGCGATGCCTGCTGGAAACTCACACCGATCCGGTTGCGCAGCTGCCCGAGGTCGAGCTCGTCGTAGGAAACTCCGTCGGCTCGACGCAGGCCACGGTCGGGCTCGAGGAGGCCCAGCAACTGAAGAACAAGGGTTGTCTTCCCCGCTCCGTTCGGCCCGACAAGAGCAGTGAACCGGCCTCGAGCCAGTTCGAGATCGATGCCTTCCAGCACCGGGGTCTCGGCGTAGGCGAAGTGCAGATCGCTGATCTCGATCCCATCCTTCAGCTCGACGACGCCGGTTCCGTTTTGGGTCAACGGCGTGAACGCCGCCTCCAGTTTACGAAGAAGCCGCCGGGCATCTCGTGCGCTGTCAAGGGTCGGCGCTGCATTGCCGAGCGACTGAGCAGGGGCTCGCAGAATGGCAACACCGGCGTAGAACGCCAGGAACTCCCCGATCGTGAGACGACCCTGATCGACGCCCCAACCACCGAACAGCAGGAGCAGGGTGACGCTCATGACCACGGCCGTTGTGTTTGTCGTCACCACAATGGCCCGGCCGCGGACAACGCTGACCGAGGAATCCCGCATCACCTCGTTGCGGTCCTCGAATTGGGAGCGTTCCGCATCGGCGGCCCCGGATGTTCGAACCGACTCGAGTCGCTCGATCATCGAAAGCGACTGCCGCATCAGCACCCGTTCACCCTCGGACCGTCGAACGAAGGCGGCTCGAACCAACGAGCGAGCTCCACGGTGGGCCAGGATCAGCAGCGGAAAGGACAACAGCAGCACGAGCGTGAGCTGCCAATCGAGGAAGACAAGAACGACCGCGATCACCGATGCCGTGAGAGCAGAGGGCAGCACCTGACCGAACCATGTGTTTGCGGCATCCTCGATCCGATTGGGAAGTGTCGTGATCGCTTGCAGGAGCTCGGCGTCGTCGTGCTCGCGAATCGACTGGAGCGAGCGAACGAGCAGGAGATCATGGAACCAGGTGCGGAGCCGTGCGCCGTTCTCAGCCGCAACCGAAGCCACAGCGGACCGGATCATGATGGTCGCGCCGGCGCTGGTGAGCTGAAGACCAATCAAGGCGAGGCCGGTCAAGAACAATTCCGTCGAACCGGAGTCGCCAACGAGGATGTCGTCGAAGATGCGTTGAACAAGAAACGGGATCGGCACGATCGACGCCACCTGGATCAACGCACCGAACAGCACCAAGAGCACCGTCCTCGGACTCGACCGCACCTTGGTTGGATCAACCATGCTCAGCTCCGCGTTCGGAACTCGCTGCGAAGTCAGCCCGATCGGATCGCCGCGCCACCCGGCCAACCAGCTCGACGAATGAACCCGAACCCGTTGCTGTCTTGGCGAACCGGACGAATCCAAACGGTGACGGCCTGACACCCAACCTTCGTGTGTCGCCAAGGTAGGAGGTCACGGCGTAGGTTCGGCGACGGAGACCGACTGGCAGCTTCGCCAGTTGATGCTCGACTCGGCGGAGTCGCGGCGGCCGCAGATCATCCAGTGCTCGGAGCACCGCCGACGGCACCGGTACATCAGCCAGGTCGACGAGGTAGTGGAGACCCTGACGCACCGGAAGGCCGAGACCGGTGCGCTCGACAACCCCGACGAACAGATCCCATTCACACTCGGAGAGACCCTGATTGATGACCGCGGCGGCGTCGCTCACCCAACGCAACGGTGGCACGGGGTTCGCCTTCGCACCGTGAACCAGAATGTGGAACAACAGATCTGGCGGAGACTGCCACGCGGCGGCGGCGCTGCGCACGGCCAGAGGACGCGCTCGCTCCCAGCACTCGGCGTCGTACCAGGCGAGGTCAGGCTGCTGGAGGAGACGCCACTGGAGATCGACTTCACATCCGCCAGGCGCCTTGAAGACTGCGGCCCGGAACATCGGCGAACGGGGAAGGGGATTGGTGTGGGACCAACCGAGCGCTTTCAGGATCTCGATCGCCTGGGTTCGGTTGGCCGACGGAACAAGGACATCAACATCGGCCATGAGCCGCGCTCCAACATCGTCGTAGACACCCAGAACAAGCGGAACACCCTTGAGCACCATGGCAGGAACACCGTGCTCGGTGAGTGCGGCGACCGCTTGTTCGGCCACGCCGAGATGTAACTGGTTCTTCGCCCAGATTTGGCGGCGGACACCAAGAATCCGGGCATCGTCGGGGTCGACGGATTCGAACTCTGGCAATCGGCGGGCGAGCAGCGGCAGGATCCCGAACGACCCAACATCGATGTCATCGAGATCGACCGCATCACGCCAACGACCGAGCGCAGCCGACGCGTCGTCGATGTCCAACAAGACTGCTCGAAGAAGGTCCCGCTGTTCTGACCGGGGCCACCACGATCCCTCGGGAAGTCGGCCAGGGCCATTCGTATCGGGCGTTCCGGCGACCGTCTTCGCTCTGTCGGCTGTTCTCACTCTCCACCGATCTGCGCCCGTGACCCTTGATGAGGCACCAACGACACGTCCAGACCGTACCGCAACGTGACCCTGTGTGATTGAGACGTTCTTCCCTCGAGGAATGAGCACCCGAGCCCATCCGAGATGGGCGTGCGGCCCAGAATCTGTGTGGTCGTCAGCGACGATGATGGCGCAGAGCCGCCTCGATGTGGAGAGGTATCTGGTCGACGTCTCGAGAAACGATCAGGTGTTCCGCCGGAAGGCTACGCACGACGGCGGCCAGGATTCCAAGCACAAGACCGGCCGATCCCCGCTGCTGGAGCACACTTGTCGGACCCGCTGCGGCAAGTGCCTGCATGCGACTGGCGGAAACACGGCGCGACGGCCCAATCTCGTCGACTCTGGCGATGAGCAGCACATCGACGGCGACGGGGCCGGCGATGGCATCAGGCAGGAAGACTGCCCGCTTTCGTTGATCAACCTCGATGTTGGGATGCTCCAGTGCCGACGCGACGAAGCCCTGCGACCGCTCGGTCAACTTGGCGGTGCGATAGAGACCGAACACGTCGACGCGACCATTCCGTGGTTCGACCACGCAGTAGTCGTCCCCAAGAAAGCCGAGGCCTGCCCGGTGGCACAGCAGTGACGTTGTCGACTTGCCGCTTCCACCAGGCCCAGTGATCAGTGCGGCCCGGCCGCCCGAAGTGACTGCGGCCGCGTGCAGTAGTGCCTGACCTCGCCGCACACAGTTCCAGTGCAGGATCTGGCGCAACGGTGCAGCCAGGTGCCACGTGGCCACCTGCTCGGTGTCAAACCACCAGAGTGCTCGACCATTGGCCTTGTCAAACAACGCCAGCGCCCCATCGTGACCCAGGTGGAGGCCGACTTCATCGTTGTCGACGACGAGATGGCCTTCGTAGTCGAGGGACCGCAACCAAGCCGGATGCGGAGCGAACCGCACCTCGACCTCGAGATCGGCAGAACCAGCGCTGGCCGAACGGAGGTGCGAGATCGCCTCGATCAGCTCGATTCGATGATCCGGGATGGCCACGTCGACGGTGCTCGAGCCGATTCGATGCCGAACCACCAACATGGCCGGTCCGCCCCTGGCGTCGACCGTGGCGAGAAGCGAGCGAATCTCCTCGGTCGTCGTTGCCGTCAGGCCGACGTTCCCATGTTCGGCCAACCGTCCTCGGTGACCTCGTGGATCGGGTCGAGCAACAGGAGATCCTGGAGATCGTCGTGGACCTCGAACTCTGGTGTCGTCCACGGAACCGGCGCCTCAACAACGACGGTGGAGCCGGTCGTCGTCGATTCGACCAGCAGCCCAGCGGCTTCCAACCCAGCGACGAACGCGTCAACATCGGGCCCCACCGAGGGATCGAGCACCGCCTTGATCTGGTCGATGTCGGCACCCGATCGAAATGATCGCCAAAGCCACAAACCACTACCTCGCACGGCGAAGTACGTACCCGTCATGTCGTCGATGGCGAGGAGCTCGCCCTCCATCTCCTCATCGACGATGCTCGGCTTGATCTGGCGCATGATCGCTTTCTTCTGTAATGACACGGCTGGGGTGCTGTCCATGAAACGCTATCGGGGTGGACGAAACCAGAGAAGATGGACTCAGCCCTTGAAGTTGGAAAACAGCGTGGACGCCGTAGCGATCTTCGACCCCACGTTCGCCTCGCAGCGGGGTGTCGAGCTCGTTCGCTCCGTTCTTGATCAGGCACGAAGAAAACCTCGTCTCGCCGACCCCACCATCGAACCGACTCCTCAAGAACGAGAGCGCCTCATTCGCGTTCACCGCATCGGTCCACTCGTCGGCCGCCGGTTTCCGACGTCGGAGTCAGTCGAACTGGAGCGCGACCTCATGACCGCGCAACTCCAGCTGTCGATCGTGGCCCGAGAGGTCTGCGCGACACTCGCCGATGAGGGAATCAGCAGCCGGATCCTGAAAGGTCTGGCGACAAGTGACCTCGACTACGCGAAGCCCAGCTTCCGGCACACCGGTGACGTGGATCTGCTCGTGAGGAGCGACGACGTCGAGCATTCCAGGAGTGCGTTGCTCGGTAGCGGACTCGCAGTGGCCGGCCAACCGGGCACCGGCGAGCACAATCTCAAAGGTGCGGTGTTCGAGCACGCCTCAGGCGTCGAGGTGGACGTGCACTACCGGCTTTCCCGTTTCGCGCCGCCGGCAGACGACGAGGTGCTGATGCGGAATCCCGCTGACCTCCTCTTCGGGCTGACAGCGCTGCCGGCCGAGGGCCGCCTCGTCCATGCCGCGGCCCACGCCGTGCTTTCGCCGAATCCGGGGCGCCGCCTCTCCTCGGTTGCCGACATCGTTGCCATTCTCGACAACACGGGAGTCGACTGGGAACATGCACGGTCCTTGGCCGACGAGCTGGGCTTCACCGAGGCCGTCGGTGTCGCTCTACGCGCTGAAGCGCTGCTGATGAACCGAGATATGCACCCAGGGCTCAGTTGGCCGCGGCCGGGGCTGCTGCTGGGGTCGATGGTCGAAACGACGAAGCGACGACCGCTGGTAGAACACGTGCTGGCTATGGCCGCCCTACCTCCTGGAACCACGAAACGGTCCTACATCAGCCATCGACTCGTTCCCTCATCGAGCCTCATGGAGAGACGCGGAGGGCGGCTGGCCTACTACCGAGGCCTGGCCCGAAAGGGCCGCGGTTAGACGCCGATCAGTCAGGGGCTGCCAGGCGAGCGATGACCAACGTGTCGAGAGCGGTCTTCTCCCCATCGGGTGTGTCGACACGGCGCTCTGCCACCTCCGCTTTGGTGATCTCGAGGTCGGCAAACGCCGCGGTGCACTCATCGACCGTGTAACACACCGCCGTTGTCGGCGGCCCGCCGTATCCATCGGCAACATTCGACGCGTCGTGGGCGATGACGAACACGGTGCCGCCTGGCCGGAGCCAACCGGCGGCATGTTCCAGAACGACAGCGCGTTGTTCTGCCGGCAGCTGGAGGTACGAGAGCACAACCAGATCGGCCGGCTCTGCCGGTTGCCACGCGACCGCATCGGCCTCGATGAACTCGATGTTGTCCTCGACACCATGATCGGCAGCCAGCCGGCGACCCTTCTCGAGACCAACCGGAGAGTAGTCAACCGCCACCACCTGCCAACCGAGCGACGCCAACCACACGGCGTTTCGGCACTCACCCGCTGCGAGGTCAATCGCTGTTCCCGGATCGAGCCCGGCCAGATGGGTCTCGACGAACTGGTTGACCGTGATCGACCAGACGTAATCCTTCGATGCGTACCGTTCGTTCCAGATCTCAGCGCTCATCCGCTCAGTCTGGCAGGTCGTGGCGAAACGACCGTGTCGTCGCCCTCATGGGTGGCAGACTGGGCAACATGAACGCGGTGACCACAA
>CAZYLX010000138.1:0-7234 GCA_964648595.1 uncultured Acidimicrobiaceae bacterium | reverse complement strand
TGCGCGTGTGGCTGGCCACCACACCAATGAATCCAACACCGGCATCCAGAGCGGCCCGAACCGACTCCTCTTCGGCCCGCCCATGGCTGGCAACGATCACGGCCGTCGCGCCGGTCGGGTCACCGGGGCCAGACGCTGCATGCTCCAGAGCAAGACCCAGAGACTGGCCGAGCGTCACGAGGGCGCCGGCAATGGGTGTCTGTCCAACAACGAACACTCTGGGCGCCGGCAACATCGGCTCCAGATAGACCTCGATCGCCCCGCCAGAAAGGCAAGGGTTCACGACCGTCATGGCGCCAGGGCTTTCCGGAAAGACTTCGGCGTCGTCTGGCAAGATCCGCAGCAGCAACGACTCGCCGCTGTCCAAGACACCCAACGCAGCGGTGCGCACGGATCCCTCAGCGCAGTGACCACCGACGAATCCTTCGAGGGTCCCGTCGGGCATCACGATCGCCCGATCGCCAGGCCGAGCCGAAGTGGGGCACTGGGCCCGCACCACGGTGGCCTGGACGAAAGGGCGGCGGCTTTCGACGAGTTCGGCGACTCGACTGGCGAGATTGGTCATGACAGACGACCTGTCCTAGCAGACCCAATCCCGACACTACCCATCGCAGCAGTACGCATCAGATAGGGGGCGTGTGATTGCCCTGCATGGTCTCCCACACCCGGCTGGGTGTGAGCGGCATGTCGGCGTGGCGGATCCCGAACGGCTTGAGTGCGTCCACAACGGCATTGACCACCGCAGGAGGCGAGCCAACAGTTGCCGACTCACCGACTCCCTTGGCTCCGATCGGATGGTGCGGTGACGGGGTGACCGTATGACCAGTCTCCCAATCGGGGACTTCCATCGCGGTCGGGATGAGGTAGTCCATCAGCGTCGAGCTCAGGCAGTTGCCGTTCTCGTCGAAGCTGATCATCTCCATCAACGCCATCCCAATACCGTCGGTCAACCCACCATGGACCTGACCCTCGATGATCATCGGGTTGATCTGTGTCCCGCAGTCGTCGACGGCGATGAATCGACGGACCTTCACCTCAGCGGTGCCGGGATCGATGTCGACGACACAGATGTACGCACCGAAGGGGTAGGTGAGGTTCTCGGGGTTGTAACAGATCTGGGCTTCCAGGCCGCCCTCGATTCCCTCAGGAAGATCTCCGGCGCCGTGTGCCTTCATGGCGATGTCCTGAATGGTCACCGACTGGGATGGATCTCCCTTCACCGAGAAGGATCCTTTGTCCCATTGGAGATCGGCGACAGACACCTCGAGCATGCCGGAAGCAATGATCTGGGCCTTGTCCCTCACCTTGCGAGCCACCAGAGCCGCGGCGGCACCGGACACTGGGGTCGATCGAGAACCGTAGGTCCCGAGACCGAACGGTGTGTTGTCGGTGTCGCCGTGGACCACGTCGATGTCGTCTGGCGGGATGCCGATTTCCTCGGCAATGATCTGGGCGAAGGTGGTCTCGTGGCCCTGACCCTGCGTCTTGACCGAGAGCCGAACAACCGCCTTCCCGGTCGGGTGGATGCGCAGCTCGCAGCCATCGGCCATACCGAGACCGAGGATGTCCATGTCCTTGCGAGGGCCGGCGCCGACGGCTTCGGTGAAGAACGAGATGCCGATGCCCATGAGCTCGCCCCGCTGTCGCTTCTCGGCCTGCTCCTTGCGAAGCTCGTCATACCCGGCCATGTCCATGGCCTTGCGCATCGCGGGCTCGTAGTCGCCAGAGTCGTAGACCCAACCAGTCTTCGTTTCGTACGGGAACTGCTCGGGCTGGATGAAGTTCTTCAATCGCAACTCGGCCGGGTCCATGTCGAGGTCGTAGGCCAGGACATCGACCATGCGTTCGATGAGATACACGGCCTCGGTGATTCGGAACGAGCAGGCGTATGCGACACCGCCGGGCGCCTTGTTGGTGAACACAGCGGTCATGGAGGCGTACGCCGCTTCGAGGTCGTAGCTCCCGGTGAACACACCGAAGAAGCCGGCCGGATACTTGATCGGGGAAGCCACACCGTTGAAGGCGCCGTGATCGGCGAGGACATTGGTGCGGACGGCGCGGATCTTGCCGTCCTTCGACGCAGCGATCTCGCCGACCATGATGTAGTCACGAGCGAAGCCGGTGCTGACGAGATTCTCCGTACGGTCCTCGGCCCACTTCACCGGCTTGCCGATGAGCAGCGATGCGACGATGGCACACACGTAGCCGGGATAGATCGGCACCTTGCCGCCGAAGCCGCCACCGATGTCGGGGGCGATGATCCGGATCTTGTGTTCCGGCAGCCCGGCCACCAGGGCGTAGACCGTACGGTGAGCGTGCGGCGCCTGCGTGGTCGAGTACAGCGTGAGCTTTCCGCTGATCGGGTCGATGTCGGCGACACAGGCGCAGGTCTCCATCGGGGCCGGGTGGACCCGGGGATAGATGATCTCCTGCTTCACAACGACGTCGGCATCGTCGAACACCGCTTGGGTCGCCGCGGCGTCGCCGGTCTCCCAGTCGAAGCAGTGGTTGTCTGTCTTGCCTTCGAGGTCGGTTCGGATGACGGGCGAATCGGGATCGAGCGCCTTGCGGACATCGACGACCGGCTCGAGCATCTCGTACTCGACGTCGATCAGCTCGAGGGCATCGCGAGCGGCGTACTTGTTCTTGGCGACGACGAACGCCACTTCTTGATGCTGGAAGCGGACCTTGTCGGTGGCCAGCACCGACTGCACGTCGTTGGACAACGTGGGCATCCACGCCAGATTGTGGGCGGCGAGGTCCTCGCCGGTGACAACCGCAATCACGTCGGGGTGGGCTTCGGCCGCACTCTTGTCGATGCTCAAGATCTCGGCGTGGGCGTAGGGCGAACGCAGGATCTCCATGTGGAGCATGCCCTTGAGCTTGATGTCGTCGGTGAAGTTGCCGGCACCGCGAATGAGGCGAGGGTCTTCCTTGCGGAGCATGCGACCGAAGCCGACAGGCTTCTGATCGTTGTCTTCGAGAACGTCGCTGGACGATGGCGCTGGTTCGGTGACGGTCATGCCGCACCTCCGCCGGCTGCTGCACTACCGACCGCCACTGGCGTCTCTCGCATTTCGGCTTCTTTCTGCGCGGCCCAGTGGACCGATCGGATGATGGAGGTGTAACCGGTGCAGCGGCAGATCTGGCCGCTTATCGCCTCGCGAATTTCGGCCTGCGACGGATCGGGGTTCTTGTCGAGCAGAGCCCGCGTGGTGAGGAGCATGCCCGGTGTGCAGAAGCCGCACTGAAGGCCGTGGCACTGCATGAAGCCTTCCTGGATCGGATCCAGCTCGGCACCGTTTGCGAGGCCCTCGACGGTGGTGACGCTGTGGCCACCGGCCATTGCTGCCAGCTGGGTGCAGCTTTTCACCGGGTCCCCGTCGATCAAGACCACACAGGTTCCACAGTTGCTGGTGTCGCAACCCCAGTGGGTGCCAGTGAGGTCGAGGGTCTCACGAATGAAGTGGACGAGCAGTGTGCGGGCTTCGACATCGGCGCTGACCGGCTCACCGTTGACTTCCATCGATATCTGCATGTCAGACCTCCTGTCCGGTTGCTCTGGCAACGGCTTGACGGAGCGACCGAATGGTGAGCTCCTTGGCGAGATGGCGCTTGTATGCGGCGGTGCCGCGGGTGTCGGTGTCGGGATCGCAGCTCTCCGCTGCGATGGCCCCGACCGCGGCATACAGCTCTTCAGAGGGCTGCTGGCCTCGAAGGGCAGCGGAGATCGGTTCGATGTGCGTGGTGTTTGGCCCGACGGCGCAGAGACCAACCCGACCATCGGCGATCGCGCCGGATGGGTCCATCGTGACGGCGGCCCCGACGGAGGCGACTGCCCAATCGCCCGCTCGGCGCTCGACCTTGTTGTAGGCGCTCGATGAGTTGGCCTTCACCGGGATCCGTATCTCGGTGAGAATCTCTGCATCACCGACGGCGGTCTCGTACGGCCCACGGTGGAATTCGTGCATGGAGAGTGCTCGTTCACCGTTGGCGCCACGGATGACGCAGCTGGCATCGAGCGCATCGCACACTGCGGACAGGTCTTCGGAGGGATCAGCCTGACAGAGCGATCCGCCGAGGGTTCCACGGTTTCGGACGACTGGATCGGCGATGACCTTCTCGGCATCTCGGAAGATGGGGAAGACAGCAGCTAGTTCGTCGGATTCGAGCAGTTGCTGGTGACGAGTGAGCGCTCCGATGCGAACCTCGGAATCGGTGATGTTGATGTACTGGAGCTCGTCAGCGAGATCGTTGATGTCGATCACGTACTCAGGGTTGGCCAGCCGGAGCCGCATCATCGGGATCAGGCTGTGACCTCCGGCGACGATCATCGCTTCTTCGCCATAACGTTCGAGGAGCTCGACGGCATGGTCGACACTCGTGGCTCGCTCGTACTCGAGCGGGGCGGGGACTTGCACGGCTGGCTCCCTTTGTCAGTTCTGGCGGGACAGCAGATTGTTGCCTGGAACGTGTTGTGTCAACGGTCACCTCAGCGTTCACTTAGGTGGTGACTCCCACCCAGCTCCGAGCATTCGCGACCGTCGTCCGGCTCGGTTCGGTGAAGGCCGCTGCTTCAGAGCTCCAGGTCACCGAATCTGCTGTGTCGATGCACATCAAGACACTGCGCGATGAGCTCGACGATCGGTTGTTCATTCGCGCCGGCGGGAGCATCGCCTTCACCCCGGGCGGTTTGCGCCTGGCCAGCCGAGCAAACGAGCTCCTCGGTCTTCAGGATCAGACAAGGCGTGAGGTTCGCCAGGCTGCCGGCGGGAAGCGGTTGCTGCGACTCGCCGGCTCGGCGCTGTTCAACGAATATGCAGCTCCGGGCCTGATCGAGTTGTTCTCCTCGAAGGCCAACGATCTCGAAGTCGAACTGTCCGTGGTTCCGACCAGCCAACTGCCGGCAGCTGTCGCAAGCCGACAGGTCGATCTGGCCGTCGGCCCCGAACTGCCAAACCTCGACCCCGAGATCGAACGTCGCCCCTTCCTTCGCTACGAGCTCATCGTTGTTGCCAGCAGGAAGGTTGCTGATCGCCGTCAGGACCTGTCGATGACTGAATGGTCGTTGGGTCCGGCCGCAGCCGAATCAGCAGGCGTGACCCCGAAGATGCTGGCCGATCTCGGCGTGCCAGAAGCACGACAACGAATCTTCCAGAGCAATGCAGCGGCGTTGGAGCAGGTCCGGGCCGGCGAAGGCTTGGGACTGGCGCTTGGCTTCCGCGTCGCACAGGAGATCAACGAGGGCCGACTGGTTCGCATCGATACGCCCGGGGTCGAAGGCAACGGAACGTGGAACCTCTACTCGCTGGGGGGACCGCAACTCCCTCCGGCCGCTCGCGAGCTCACCCGTTTCATCACCCGCCCTCGGGCCACTCAAGCGATGCTCACCGGATCAGGTGCGGGTATCGCCCACTTCAAACCCAGGGTCCACGTCACCCTCTGGAGCTGATAGCGCCACCCACCCTGCGCGACAAGGCTGGCCAATGCCACAACCGCGCACCATCGCGCGGATCCGACACTCGGCCGTTTCCAACAAGGTTGGCTAGTGCCCAGAACGCGCACCACCGCGCGGAACTGACACTGGCGCGGAACTGACACTGGCGCGGAACTGACACTCGGCCGCCCCGGTCCTCCTGCTGCGGGTCGGATGGAGCGAAATCGGCGTGTGGTCGGCATCCTGCTTGCGTGGTCGAGCCCGTCGAGCAAACCGACACCGCTGCGGAACATCCGTCTCTCCCGTCGGGAGCACTCTCGCCGGGTGGAGCGAAGGCGCTCGTGTTCTTCGCGTCGGGTGCGGTCCTCGTGCTCGAGATCCTTGCAGGACGCTTGATGGCCCCTTACGTCGGTGTCTCGCTCGAGACCTTCACCGGCATCATCGGCACCATGCTCGCCGGTATTGCTGTCGGCGCGACGGTCGGCGGCCGCATGGCGGATCGCACACCGCCACGCCAACTTCTCGGCCCGTCGTTGGTGATCGGCGGCGCGCTCAGCTGGCTCTCGCTGCCGATCCTGTCTGCGCTTGGACCAAACGTGAGCTCAGATCCCGTCTCGATCGTTGCCCTGACCTGCTTCGCATTCCTCGCACCGGCAACCGTGCTGAGCGCAGTGAGCCCGATGGTGGCCAAGCTCCAACTCGGCAGCCTGGACCAGACCGGTTCGGTCATCGGCAGTCTGTCGGCGGCGGGAACAAGCGGTGCCATCTTTGCCACCTTCTTCACCGGGTTCGTCCTGGCCGCAGCACTCCCCTCCCGTCCGACCGTGCTCGCTCTCGGCGCACTCCTCGTGATCGTCGGGTCATGGCTCTGGTTCAAGCTCGGCTCGACCAAGCCCCACGCGATCGGCGCCGTCTTCCTGCTTGGCGCCTTCGGTCTCGGAGCGTCGAGCCCAACGCCCTGCGATCACGAGACCGCCTACGCATGCGCCACCGTTGTTGCCGATCCCGAACGCCCGTCCGGCCGGAGCCTCGTGCTTGACGATCTCCGCCACTCCTATGTCGATCTCGAGGATCCGACGTATCTCGAGTTCCGATACTTCCGCCTCTTCGCCGACGTCGTCGATGTCATCGGCAGCGACGGTGGCGAGCTGGCCGGGGGGCTCGATGTGCTGAACATCGGCGGTGCCGGTTTCGCATTCCCCCGATACATCGACGCCACTCGGCCCGGCTCGCGCAGCCTCGTGCTCGAGATCGACGGAGAGGTCGTCGACATTGCCCAAGAAGAGTTGGGGCTCGAACTCGACGATGATCTGCAAGTCATCGTCGGCGACGCTCGACTTGCCCTCGACGACCTCGAACCGGCCTCGTATGACCTCGTGATCGGTGATGCCTTCGGAGGCCGCAGCGTTCCCTGGCACCTGACAACGACGGAAGTCATCGCTCGAATCGAAACGCTGCTCCGTGCGGACGGTATCTACGTCATGAACGTGATCGATGGTGGAGACAGCGGCTACGCCCGGGCGCAGCTGGCCACCTTGGCGGAGCATTTCGACAACGTCCAGGTCATCATTCCTGGCGGCGGTGTCCCTAGGAACACAGCGGCGAATCAGATCCTGATCGCATCGAACGTTGCGTTGCCGCCGCTCGATGTCGACCCGGCCGACGGGCAACTCTTGGATCAGGCAGCAACCGCCGACTTCATCGACGGCGCCCAGGTACTTCGCGACGACTTTGCTCCCGTCGACCAGCTGGCCAAGAACTTCTGAGCAGCACCAACCTCAACGGGCGCCTTCGTAT
>CAZYLX010000137.1:0-7267 GCA_964648595.1 uncultured Acidimicrobiaceae bacterium | reverse complement strand
GGGATGCGACGGGCTGGAAGGTCGCGGCGGGGCCGGAGGCGTCGGCTCCTGTGGTGCTGGCGGTTCGACCGATAGTTCCACCGGCGGCTCAGGCTGCACCCGAGGGTCAAACGGTCGGTTCGGCACGTCACCCGGCTGATCGCTCACCGGCATATCGTAGATCGAACAGCGAAGGTGTCAGAACGCGGCGACGAGAAGAGCGCCCGGCATCACCTCGACCTCGATCGAACCCGATCCGATCAGCTCACCGTCAGCCCAGACATCTTGGTCGTGCTCGATGGCCATGCGGGTACTCACATGCTGGTGGACCTTCGGATGTCGAACGTGCTGGCCGACGAAGACACTCGGGAGCACGAGTGCAAGTTGCCAGGCTGGAACATCACCGACAACGGTCGCGTGCAAGGAACCATCTTGCGGATCGGCCCCGGGGGCGATGGCCATGCCACCGCCGAAGAAGCGAGTGTTGGCGACAGCAAAAAAGGTGCAGGGGCCATCGAGTTCCTCGATGCCAGTGCGCACCGGGAAGGGCTCGAGACGGCGAAGTTCTGTCAACGATGCCACCGTGTACTTCATCTGCCCCTTCGGGAAGGAGCGACTGTTGGCGGTGGCGTTGACCTTGCCTGAGAAACCAGCCGTCACGACCGTCGCCACGAGGGACGTCGCACCGTTTGCGTGGGTGACCGTCAGTAGGTCAATCGCTTTCGTCGGCCCAATGGCCCGATCGATCGCCGCGGACCGGCGTTTCGGAAGACCGAGTGCACGCGCGAAATCGTTGCCCGTTCCGCTGGAAACGATCCCAACGGGAGTGTTCGAGGCGACAAGCGCCGGGAGTGCATGATGGACCAGGCCATCACCGCCGACGGCAACGACATGTTCGGGTTGGGCTCGCTCCAGGGCAGCGGCGATGTCGCCCGGCCCGGTGGGAACGATGCGTTCGATTCGGATGCCCCGCTGAGTGAGGCCCGCTTCGACCGCTTCACCATCGGCCCGTCCCCGTCGAGTCGATGGGTTGATGAGGAGATGGACCGTTTGCACGGCCGAACGTTAGTTGGCGACAGCGGTCGGGTTCGGCTCAGACTCGATCGCCGGTGAGCAGTTGGGCGATTCCCAGCGTGAGCTGGCGGCGCTCCCCGTTTGCGAAGCCGGCGTCGGCCAGCATCTGCACCATCTCTTCCGGCGGCGGAAGGTAGGCAACCGAACGGGGCAGATACCCGTAGGCCGCTTTGTCGGAGAACAGTCCGCCAACGAACGGAACGATCTTGTTGAAGTGGATGTCGAAGCCCTTGCGCATGATGGGGTTCTCGGGGGCCGAGACGTCAACGAGCGCAATCCGACCGCCTGGTTTCACGACGCGAGCGAGCTCGGAGAAGAATGATGGAAGCTCCAGCAGATTGCGAAGGGCGTAGCCGCACACAGCTGCATCGACCGATCCATCGGCGATCGGGAGTGCCAGCAAGTCGCCCTGCACGAACATTCCGGTGTTGGGAGCGGCCGACATCATTCCGTGGCTGAGGTCGATTCCGACAGCGGTGTGGCCCTGCTTCTGGAGCGCCCACATGAAGTCGCCGGTTCCGCAGGCGAGATCGAGCACCGTCGCATTGCCCGGCAGTCGAAGCGCTTCCAGGGTTTGGCGCCTGACTCGGACGTCGAGACGGAAGGTCATGAGACGGTTCACCAGGTCGTAACGGGGGGCGATCGTGTCGAACATGTTCCGAACGGCATCGCGCTTCTCGTCGCCTTCCGGCAGGCGGTCGGTTGGCATCGAGGAACCGGTCATCGCGTCAATCTACGACCGTTGCGATGGACGAGGCTGACCAGCTGGAGCGGGCTTCGGTCACGCTTCCTGCGACGCCGAACGATACGAGCGCGACGAGGTTGGCCATGCTGCCGACCAGCATCGCCGTTCGGTAGCTGGACAGGTCGTGAATGAAACCGATCACGAAGGGACCTCCAGCGACGCCGATGGTCCCGAAGAGCTGGTTGTAGGAGTAGATGCGCGAATACTCCTTGACGCCGAAGGTCTCGGCGAGCAAGAGCGGCTGGAGCATGAGCAGGTTGCCGACGCTCAAACCGAAGAGGGCCGCGGACAGGACAAGGGTCGTTTGCGTGAAAGCAAACGCGATCAAGGCAAGCGCTACTGCCTGGACCACGATCAAGAAGCTGGTCATGGTCTTGATCGGCACTCGAGTCACGACCACGCCCCCGAGGAGGCGACCGACGACGCTGGCAAAGGCCAGCGTCGACAAAGCAGCCGCTGCTGCTCCTTTGTCGACCCGCTCGGTCGCGAGGTTGAAGAGGTGGGCGAGGGCACCGACCTGAGCGAGGAACACCATCGCGTACGTGAATGAAAGCAAGCGGAAGAACCGGCTCCTTCTGGCCTCGATGAAGGTGGCCCCGGCAAGGCCGGCGACTTCTACACCTGGTGGCGGGTCGGCAGCACCATCGGGTTGCAGGCCGACGTCGCTCGGCCAAGACCGAAGCAACACGAAGGCCAGCGGAATCACAGCGAGCCAAGCCAGTCCCATCCATGGGCCGGCACCGGCCAACTGTCGATCGTCGATGATGCGAGCGGCGAGTGGTGTGATGGCGATACCGCCGACCGACAAGCCAGTCGTTGCGATCGAGAGGGCAACAGGCCGGCGGACGTTGAACCAGCGGGCGACAACCGTCGTGCCGGGAACCAGGCCGGCGAGTGCGAACCCAACTCCGAACACAGCGAAGAAGATGTAGAGCTCGGCCGTGGAATCGACCCACCGCAAGGCCGACAGGGCGCCGGCTCCAACGATGCCTCCGATGAAGTAGAACCAGCGCACGTCGATGCGGTCGATGAACGGCGACGCAAGGAATCCGGCAATCCCACCGACGGCGAAGAAGACCGTCGTGGCACCCGAAACGGCAGCGACCGAAGCGCCGAGCTCGTCCTTCGCCGCCTCGAGGATCACCGATGCGTTGTAGAAGCCAAGTCCAGAGGTGAGCGCCAAAGTGACGAACACGCCGGCGACCACGACCCAGCCTCGGAAGATGCTGGGCGATGACAGAGGTGGTGTGACGGGGACGATCTGGCGACGGTACGACCGGCCCGGCCCGATGTCGAAGCGAGCTCCGCACGCCCGCCAAGGTCACTCATCACAACGACAGCCGCATCCCAATACTCGCCGTCGCGATCGTGATGATCCGTCGTTCCCGAGCAGCGCTCACATGTTCATGACAAGATCGCACCGGGCAAGCAACGCGTGCTAGGTGGGGGAATGCGTTGCATCGACCAGGAGGGGCCTGTGTCGGAAGTGCTGGTTCGAGTTCTCGGACCTGTCGAAGTTGAGAAGGATGGCGAAGCGATCGCCTCGCGTAGCACGAGCCGACGTCGCGTCCTCGCGCTCCTCGCCGCGAACCGAGGCAGTGTGGTCACTCTCGGACAGCTGACCGAAGCGATTGGCGTTACACCGGCCGCCGTTCGAACCATCGTGAGTCGACTGCGCAATGACCTGGGTGAGGGAATCATCATCACCAACTCGGTCGGATACTCGATCGACCCAGAACGATGCGACTCCACACTTGCAGAACACATGCTCGATCAAGCCCGTGAGGCGAACGGCATCGAGGCACTCGATCTCACCGGGGTCGCCCTGGGGTTGTGGCGGGGACCAGCCTTCGGCGACCTGGCAAATGAGCCGTGGGCAGAAGCCGAGTCCGCACGGCTCGAGGAAATGGCGACGACGGCAAGAGAAGCACAGGCCGATCTGTTGATCCTTCTGCGCAGACCCGACGAAGCGATTGCGCTGTTGCGAGCGCAGGTCATAAACGATCCACTCCGTGAACACCCTCGACGGTCGTTGATGACGGCGCTCGATCAGAGTGGCCGCACGACCGAAGCGCTCCGGCAGTACCAGGCCTTCCGACAGAGTCTGGCCGAGGTCGGAACCGAGCCGTCACAAGCGATCACCGCGCTGGAACACGCCATCGCCTCGGGAACACAGACTCACAAGAGCGCCACTCCGGTGATGTCCAAACCTCCCAATCCCGTTGACAGTCCCGCGGCCGGGGCCATCAGCGAGCCGGTGCACATTCACTCCAACGGCAACCGGCTGCTGGCCGCCGAGCCAACGAACCTCGTCGGGCGGCGGCACGATCGTTCGGCAGTTCTTCGCACGCTCGAATCCAGTCGGATGCTGACCATCATGGGCATGGGAGGCGTCGGCAAGACGAGCCTGGCCAGGGCGGTCGGAAGCGATTGTCTTCCGCGATTCGACGATGGTGTCTCGATCGTCGAGCTGGCCCGATGTCGTGATCTCCCCTCGATGCTCTCAGAAGCAGCAGAGGCACTCGGCGTCGCAGCTCCCTCCTCAACCAAGGGATTGGCCGACGCCGTTCGAGGACATGACCTTCTGCTGATCCTCGACAACTGCGAACACATGCTCGATGCCGTCCGACTGTTTGTCAGCAACGTCATCTCCGGCTCGGATCGGCTTCGGATTCTGGCGACGAGCAGGGAGCCGATCGGCCTCGATGAAGAGCGGGTGTATCGCCTGGATCCGCTGGACTCCACGAAGGATGCGGTGGAGATCTTTCGCCGTCGAGCTGCGGAGATCGGCATCGACGTTTCCTCCGCCGACCCGTTGGTGATCGAGGAGATTTGTCGCCGGCTCGACAAGGTTCCTCTCGCGGTCGAGCTCGCCGCAGCAACGTGTCAACTCCTCACCCCAGAACAGATTCGCGATCGGCTGGATCGGAGATTTGAGACGCTGCGAGGGTCAGCCACATCCACGAGGCGTGCACGACACGGAACACTGCGGGCCACGATCGATTGGTCCTATGACTCACTGAACCTCGAGCAGCAAGTCCTGCTTCGCAGGCTGAGTGTCTTCAACGGCGGATTTGACGTCGATGCCGTCGAACACATGGCAAACGATCTCGAAACGCCCAGCCTCTTTCTGCTCGGAGATCTGGTCGATCGATCACTCGTCAGCGTGCTCGGCGGACGTCGAACTCGCTACGAGCAACCCGAGACGATCCGCGTCTACGCGCGCCAGCGCGGCGAGGAGCGGGCCGAGATCGAAGACAGCTTCGCTCGTCATGCTGAGTGGTGCGAAAGCCACATCGATCGAATGGCTGCGGTGGCGTTCGGTGACGGCGAAGCCGCAGCAATCGGGCGTCTGGTCGAGGAGACGCCGAACATTCGGGCCGCGATGCGCCGGCTTCTGTTCCGGGGCAGGACAGACCAGGCGATCGACCTCGTATTGCGACTCGAAGATTTCGTCTACTGCTCCAACCCGCTGGCCGAGCTGGTCGCGCCCGTAATCGAGCTCGGCGTTGCCGAGGGGCATCCTGCTCGCACGCGACTCCTGAGCATGGAACTCGTTCGGCTGACGACATCGGGAGGAAGCTCAGGACGAGGTGAGCTCGCTGCTGACCTGTCGAGATCGATCAAGGTCGAGGATCCAGGGTCGGCCCACATCCCTGTCATGTTGGTCAGTGGCGCAATGGGACTGGTCGACGACACCACCAACCTTGGAGACCTGCGAGCACAGGCCCGGGCCGCCGTGACCGAGCCCAGCGAACGAGCGCGCTTGCTCGCTGCCGCGCTGGTCGGGCCAAGCGACACGTCGCAGAGTCTGAAGCGGGACCTCTTCGATGCGATCGAGGCCGCGAAAGAGGTCGACATGGGCCGACTCCTGATCTCCGCTGGTGCAGCGGCCTGTATGCACAGCCTGAGCAGCGGGGAGGAGCGAACTGCGGCCAGCCTCACGTTGCCGATCATCGACTACATGGACCGATTCCCGACGTCTTCGCTCCTGTCCAGCGGCCTGAGCATGTCGTACACCGAGGCCGCGGTGAGGGCCGGATTGCCAATGGCAGACTGCGCGGCAGCCGTCCTCCGCTTCGGCCCAACATTGCAAGGAGGCTTCAGCCGGATTGGTCTGGCGATCTCTCGGTTGTTGGCTGGGCACGGACACGACGAACTGGCGACGCGGGCTGTCGGGACCGCTGCCCGCGAAAGCCGATCGCAGTTCTCGAAGGATCAGATCACAGCCATCCTCGAAGAGACACGCCGGTCGCTAGGCGACGTGCGAGTCGATGAGCTGCTCGCCATCGGCGAATCCGCCGATCCGGCCGAGCTGTACCGGGAGCTGTGGGACGCGCTGCAGCAACTCCTGGCTCTCAACGACTGACCGCTCTCAACGACGCCTGGCCGGCGCACCTGGCGTCGTCATTGGCGCCAAGAGTTCCGTCGACCCTGGCCTGCGTGTCGGTTCCAGCCGCCGAGCTGGAACCGACACTCAGCCCCCTCCGCCCAGGGCCACAGAGGTTCAGCCGAGCCGAACCGCCATGGACCGTTGCGTTCCGCCCGGCACGAACAGGTCCGCTGCCCGGTCATACATGGCCAGGTAGGTGGCATCGTCTTGCAGTTGAGCGTCAGACTCGCTCGACGCTTCAGCCGACTCGCTGGAGAACACCCAGGTGAGCTGACCGATGGTTGGCGCCTCCGAGAGCATCAACATGCCCTCGTTCGACGTGGTCGAGCAGATGTGCTCCATGACTTCGGTTCCGAACGAGATGGCATCCGAGAAGCTCCCGCTGATCGTGGCAGTGGTCATGCTGATCACTGAACCTGCCTGATCGCCGGAACTTGCTCCGATCACTCGCTGATAAGAGGTGGCCGCTGGAGCCATCCAGATCTCGCCGGACGTCCGCCCGAGCTCGGCGTACTCCGAGCTGGCACCGATCTTGGCCTGACCGTCGATCAGATCGGCCACGGTGTCGACCCGTACCGAAATGGCGAACGTTCCGACCGGCTGACCGGTGACTGCCATCCAAGCGTTCGTCGGACGACCGGTGACTCCCTCGAGAATCTCTCGGGCCTGCATGATCTGTGCCGACGCAGGCTGGCCCTGGCCTGGTTTGGCAGTCAAGACTGCTGAGTAAATGAACACGATGGTTCCCCTTCGGGTAGGTAGACGCCCACCCGCTCCCTTGCGGGTCTTGCCATCGTGACCGAAGGGCGTTTCAGTTCGATCTCACTTACGCGTCAGTAGGAACCGGCTCACGAGGCGAGGCGAGCAAGCGGCGGACCGATCGGCCGTCGGCGCCGTAGTCGGCCGGTACGATCGCCGCAGAGGTGCACCTCACGGCCGGTCCGTGGATCCGATCACCCAGCCCCCAGCCCCCGTTGGGCCGGTAGAGAACCCTGTTCCGCCAGGTCAACGGTTCGGCTCAGTCGGGGATGGGAACGGATTCCGACGATTCGGGAACGTCTCCCTCAGTGGCGATT
>CAZYLX010000136.1:0-7324 GCA_964648595.1 uncultured Acidimicrobiaceae bacterium | reverse complement strand
ATTCACGTAGCGTCGACCGACCCGGTCGGTGATGCCGCAGGTGATCTCGTAGTTGATGGTGTCGAGCGATGCTGCCAGATCGTCGGCGGTCACTCGCTCACCATCTTGCTCGCCGATCAACACCACCTCGTCACCAACGGCGATGGGATCATCACCACAATCGACCACGAGCTGGTCCATCGTGACGACACCGAGAATCCGGCGCTTCTTGCCGCCGACAAGTACCTGGGGCGGACCGTTCCACAGTGCCCGGCGATAGCCATCGGCGTAGCCGACCGGAACGGTGGCGGCCGTCGTCGGGCCGGCCACTTCGGTCCGCTGGCCGTAACTGACTCGATCGCCGGCCTCCAACCGCTTCACGAAGCTGACAGAGCTCGTCCACCTCAAAGCCGGTTGGAGGTCGAGTCGCCCGGCGAGCTGCGGGCTCGGCGGCAGGCCATAGAGCGAGATGCCGCAGCGGATGACATCTCGGTGGGCTCGTGGCCACGCGTGAACGGCGCCGGAATTGGCGGCGTGCACAATCGGCACATCGATACCTGCGACAGCCAGATCGGCCAGCGCCCCATCGAACCGATCGAGTTGGGTATCGGCGAACGGATCGTCGGGATCATCGGCCGTAGCCAGGTGGGTCCAGACCGAGGACAGCACTAGGAACGGGTGAGCGACGATCTGGCGGGCAAGGCCGGCCGCATCCCTCGGGTTGGCGCCGACGCGATGCATGCCGGTGTCGACCTTGAGGTGGACGGACAGTCCGTTTGGAGCATCGGCCGCAGCAGCACCGACTGCCGCAACGCCGGCTTGGGTGTAGATGGCCGGTTGGAGATCGAACGCAGCTACATCCACGAACTCTCGCTCCTCCGGCTCGGATAGCACCCAGATCGGAGCGTTCAGGCCGGCGTTGCGAAGCCGACAGCCTTCGATCACCCGAGAGACAGCGAGAATGGTCGCCCCGCCGTCCATGGCAGCTTGCGCCGCTGCCACTTCCCCGTGGCCATACCCATTGGCCTTCACCACCGCACAGAGTTCCGCACCGGGGGCCGCGGCTCGAAGCACCGAAGCGTTGTGGCGTATGGCGGCCAGATCGACCGTTGCCGTTGAACGACTCACTGCGAGAAGGGTAGGACCTCGAGCCCAGGACGCCCCGGTCGACCTGGCCACCTACCTTCCCTGACGGCCTCAAGTGGCACGGCGCCTGGTCGATGCTCCAAGGAACCAACATCCTGGAGCAGACTCTCGTGAGCAAGCACAGACTCGTCACCCGCAGCGACTTCGACGGCCTCGTGTGCGCCGTTCTTCTCGAACACCTGGAGATGATCGACGACATTCTCTTCGTCCATCCCAAGGACATGCAGGATGGCAAGGTCGACATCACAGATCGCGACATCACGACCAACCTCCCCTATGTCGAAGGTGTGAGTCTCGCGTTCGATCACCACGAGTCCGAGGTGCTCCGCAACGACGCCCGAGACAACCACGTGATCCTTCCCCACGCTCCGTCTGCGGCACGCGTGGTCTGGGACCACTACGGAGGATCCAGCACGTTCCCCGACCGCTGGCTCGAAATGATGGGGGCCGTCGACAAGGCGGACTCCGCCCAGTATTCCGAGGGTGAGATCCTGCACCCTCGCGGCTGGGAGTTGCTCAATTTCATCATGGATCCACGCACGGGTCTCGGCCGATTCCGGGACTTCCGTATCTCCAACTATGACCTGATGATGGACCTCATCGCGTACTGCAAAGAGCATTCGATCGAAGAGATCCTCCGCCTTCCCGACGTCATCGAACGCACCGATCTCTATTCCACGCACGAGGTCAAGGCCCGGGAACAGATCGAGCGCTGCTCGACGATCCACGACAACCTCATCGTCCTCGACCTGACCGACGAGGAAACGATCTGGCCGGCCAACCGGTTCCTGATCTACGCGATGTACCCGCAGTGCGACATCTCGATCCACAAGCTCTGGGGCTTCAGGAAACAGAACACGGTGTTCGCAACCGGCAAGTCGATCATCGATCGTGGCTGTGTCACCAACGTCGGTGCGTTGATGCTCCGCTACGGCGGCGGTGGTCACCCAGCGGCAGGAACATGCCAAGTCGACACCGAGGACGCTCACCGCGTCCTCGACGAATTGATCAACGAGATCGTCGCCGACCATCGTGCCGCCCAGGGAGCATCCCAGCTCAGCTGATCGTTGGCCGGGCTCCTCCTTCTCTGGCTGCAATCGTCAGTCGAAGTTGAATGGCGACTCGGGCAAGATGATCTTCACCGGGTCGGGGTCGTCGATCGTTGCGAGGTGGAGAAGGAAGCTGCCAATCCCGGCTGCGCCCTGCATGTAGCCCGTCTGGGCTTCGACGAACTCTGGCCGGCTTCGATGCTCGGCCTGAGGCCATGATCGAGCCCCGTCGGCCACCTCACTGACGTCCAGAACGGTGTCGCCGAAGCGCCGGGCCAGAGCCAGGTAGCTCTCGTCACCGGTGAGCCGATACAGCGAGAGCGCATAGTCTCCGATCCCGGCGTCGCCGCAGCACTGACCGTAGTTGTTCCACAGCCCATCAGAGCGAACCTCGGGGGCTCCGGTGGCGACAAGCCCTCGCATGTTGGCGTGGAGGTGCTGACTCCAGATCTCGTCGCCCGTGATCTCGTTCAATAGATGAAAGAGCCGTCCAGTTCCGACCGGGCCATGACACTGGCCCAGATAACACAGACCTCGAGGGCGCCCCTCATCGGAATGCTGCACGAGAAACGACGCCTCCTCCCCCACCGGCTCGGTCGGGATGATGTTGGCCAGCACATAGCCGGCAGCAGCGATGGCGACGTCGAGCAGATCCTGATCGCCTGTCTCGCGATGAAGGTCGGCGAAGAAATAGGCCACCCCGGCCGCGCCGTGTGCGAAGTTCGGGGCGGTGAAGGGAAACGGCTGATCGGCCATCATCAACCAGTTGGGTCCGTGCTCGGTCTCGACCGACATCTCGAGGAGGCGGTCGGCCACCCGGCGGGCCCATCCGAGGGCACGATCATCGAGGCCCTTGCGGTGGGCGTAGAGCAGCACGGTGCCGGTCCCGGCGGCCCCGATGCTCAGGTCGAGCACTTCGCGTTCGCCCGTCATGCCGGTGATGTCCGAGAACGGCATCGGCTCGATCCAGCCGATGCCCGATCCGAGCGGCTGGGCCAGCGCCATGATGCGGTCGAGCACGTCAACCGCTGCATCGCGGAATCGACCCTCGCCAGTGGCATTCGCCAGCTCGTTCAGAACGAACACGTGTCCCGCGGCACCGGAATAGATCGCGCACGACAGAAAGGGACGGTCAGCCAGCGAAGCAATGATCTCGTCACCGGCCAGAACGGCACGCTCGAGATACTGCGGATCGCCGGTGGCACGGTGGAGCTCGAGCTGGAACAGAACGATGCCCGCCGTCCCGTGGTACAGCGTGTTCGGCGTTTCCTTCGCTCCGGCCGTCCGTTTCCACACGTCACCAGAACGACAGACCTCGATGAAGCGATCAGCTTCGAGCACTCGGTCGACAAGATCCTGGTTGGTCATGACAGCTCCGTTCGGGCAGGTCTGCACGATGGCACTCCCACCTCGGAAGATCCAATGCCCGGTACAGAGCGCGGCGGCGCCGAGCACCCTTCCCCGGGGCGGTTCCGGTCGTCTACGGTCTGCGCCGTGCCAACCACGACCGGCGACGAGGAGCTCGCAGCTGCTCTTGCCGCGACACCCACGGCCCTGCGACCACCATCGACGGTCATGCATCCCGAGACACTCGGCGCAGCAAGGCTCACCCGCTACAGCTTCAGCAGAATGATGCTGCGCACTGCCGCTCGCCATGGCTGGTCGGGCCGCAGAGTGCACTTCGAGATGGACGATACGGGCCGCGGTGAGGCCGTCTATGAGATCGATGCCGAAGGCCACACGCTCAGCTTCGTCGCCTTCACAACAGTGCTCGAGGAGTCCGCCCACACCGACCGCGTCATTGGGGAGGCGTGGGAAATCACTGGTGCGCTGGTCGACGGCGTCGTCGGCGCTGAACGCCGGTCCGAACTGCGTAACAACGTTCCGAAACAGGAGCGGGGCCGGTTCGGCGCTGATGTCATCGTGCTGACCAGAGGCAACCGCAGCGTGCGATTCTTCGAGGGCCTGATCAGTCGTTTGGCTGCCGGCTTCCAGCCGCAGCCAACTGCAGTTGCCGATGCCGGTTACCTGATGCGGAGCACTGCCTTCTACGGCAACGGCAAGTTCGGCACCCGCTCGTTCGAAGACGTTCCTTCCGACCATCCCTTGGTGGTCCCCTACCGGGCCCAGATGTTGTGCGCGTGGCTGTACCGCGAGCTGAGCTATGACGTGGTCGAGCACTGCGCCCGAGCCGTTGGCGGCGATCGCGCCGTTGGCTTCGATCATGATTGGCGGCGCTATTTCGGCCTCGGCAACGCCACTGGGCTGGGGCTTGTCCCGTTCGCCATCAAACATCCACGGATCCTCCATACGTGGGCCGCGATCCGCGAATTGGCGTTGGCCGATGTGCGATCGCTCCCCACAACGCCGGACCGACGGCGACAACTGTTGTGGTGGATCGAGCGGACCGAGCACCACTTCGCGTCGGCCTCCGATGAAGACGCAACCCCGTTCCTCAGTCCCCGGGCGGTGGCGGCACTGGCCCGTGATGTTCGCGACGCCTTCCAAGGATTCAGCGGACTCGACGCCCTCGACGAGCTCTACCGCTGGGCCGAGGACCAGTCGCCGGAGTGCTGCGAACTGGTTGTGTCGATGCTGATCGAGCTCGACGGGCTCGATCGACAGGAGGAACGCGACACCGAGGTCGATCGTCTGTTGGTCGTCGACGAACACCACGCAGACGTCGAGCCGATCACGGTGGAAGACGCATCACATCTCATCACGGCCCGGTTCGATTGGCTCGACACCGTCGATGCCGGCGAGCCAGCCGCCGACCACTATTGGTGGGTCCTCAGCGACAACAACGAAGAGCCACGCAGGGCGCGGCGTCGACAACTGGCACCCAAAGGCAGGGACCTGGCGATCGACGTCGCGCTGCGCATGCACAGGCTTCGCCGCGACCTGAGAACGACCGACGCAGCGAGGCCGATCCAAGACTTCCTGGCGGAACATCCGATCCACCGGTTCGCTGTACGCCGCCTGATCGAGAGCGACCGTCGCTACGGCGAAGCGCGCGACAACGCGTGTGCCGAGGGGTTCCTCCCGTTGCAGCTCCAACGATTCCAACTGGCGGTCTACGGCATGGACAACTTCAAACCGAAGTCGACCGACTGGTTGCGGGTGACACTGTTCCAGGGCGCGCCGCGGTTGGCCGACCTCGCCGATTCACCGACCGACGATTGGATCCTCCCGACCCGACCCGGAGCTGTCTCATGATCGTCGACGGTTTGCAGATCAACCAGTGGACTCGCCCGGTCATCGAAGAGATCCGGTCAGGCGGGGTCGATGTCGTGCATGCCACCGTCGGCGTCTGGGAAGACCTTGCCGGTGCAATGAGCAGGATCGGGGCGTTCCGCCACTTCGTGCGGTCCAACGCCGATCTCATTCGCATCGTCGGTTCGGTCGCCGAGATCGAGCATGCCGGCGACGACGATGTGCTGGCTGTTGTGCTCGGGTTCCAGAACGCCAGCATGCTGGGTGACGACCCCGAGATGGCCCAGATCTTTGCCGATGTCGGCATCCGAGTGATTCAGCTGACGTACAACATCGCGAATCATCTGGGGTCCAGCTGCTGGGAACCTACAGACGGCGGCCTCACCAGACTCGGGCACCGCATGATCGCTGCCCTCAATAGTGCGGGCGTCCTTGTCGACATCTCGCACGTCGGGTCGTTGACGGGGCGAGAGGCTGCCGAGATCAGCAGCAAACCCATCGCCATCACCCACGGCAATCCCCGCTCGTTCTGTGCCTCGCCCCGCAACAAGACTGACGAAGTGATCGACGCAGTCGCCGCCGGCGGTGGTGTGATCGGCTGCACGCTCTACCCACTGTTCATGGGTGGCGCCGACGTGACGCGGGCCCAGTACTGCCAGATGCTCGCCGATCTCGCAGAGCGAATCGGCGTCGACCACGTCGCGATCGGATCCGACGCCGTTCTCGGGTGGGAGCCCGATGCTCTTGGCTGGATGCGGAGTGGTCGCTGGGATCGACCGACCGTGCCCCAGGATGTGCCTGACTTCCCACCGTGGCCGAGTTGGTTCGACGGGCCGAAGGATTTCGGTTCGTTGGCCGCGGGGCTGGACGACATCGGATTCTCGGCGCACGAGCGGGATGCCGTCCTCGGAGGCAACTGGATGCGGATCTTCGGCGAGGTCTTCGATGACTAGCCGGTCAGACGCGGATGTTGTGACCGTCGCCCGTCGAGAGCTGCACGACCTCGTCTACCGCTGCAGCCGCGTCAGCGGCATTGATGCCGGGACCGCAACCGAGGTGGCCACTCGGTGGACCGAAGCCGCCATCGTCGAACCACCCGCGGGCCAGCACGTCGACGGGTTCGTCATACACCTGCGATCAGACGTCTTCGACTGCCTCACACACTGCGCCGCTGGCTTCCTGGTCTCCGAGGCGATACTCGATGAGGCGTCATCTGCGCCATGAGGGCGGAACGACACGTCAACCGCAGGCCCGAAGATCACGGAGTCCGTTGAGATCGTGACAGGTGGGCGAAGAGGTCAGACGCAACGATGACGGATCGCCCGGTCCGAGCGGCCGCTCGTCCGTGGAGGTGGGCAGCGATCGCAGCAGCGTCCAACGGGTCGAGTCCGGACGCCAGGGCGGCACCGATTGCTCCCGACAACACATCGCCAGTACCAGCCGTGGCCAACCGAGCGTCGCCGGATGTGATCAGTCGGACCTGGCCATGGGGATCAGCGACGACTGTCGTCGGCCCCTTCAGGAGCACGACTGCGCCGAGCTCGCTGGCAGCTCGACGAACCGTGTCGATGCGGTCGGGCCCGGGCCGGTTTCCGGTCAATCGTTCGAACTCTCCATCGTGAGGGGTGAGCACGATTGGCTTCCCCGCGACCATGTTGGGTGCTCGGGCAACCAGATCGATGGCTCCGGCATCGAGCACCGTCGGGACACCGAACCCAAGAACCGCAGCCAGGTCTGACTCGTCGTCGGAAGGGTCGAGGCCCGGGCCGATCACCAACGAGCTGAAGCGGCTGACACGCTGACCGACAGCGTCCGCCCAACCTCGTTCAGGGAGCTCGATCGTGACCGCTTCTCGATGGGCCCACGCATGTCCACCAGGGGTGGACACCGCGACGTATCCAGCTCCGCTGCGAGCGGCAGCCTCGGCGGCGAGGGAG
>CAZYLX010000135.1:0-7325 GCA_964648595.1 uncultured Acidimicrobiaceae bacterium | reverse complement strand
TCGAAGTCGATTGTTCTGGACCCAATGGCAACAGAACCTCGCTCACTATCTCCGCCAGGTCGAGACCGGTGCCGCTGCTCCGTCGGCCGATACCGCCGAGCTCATCGCTCACTGCATCGACATCATCGGGCAACACAACGGCCCACAGGCCATGATCGACGATCTCGTCGCAGCGCAGGGAGCGCTCGGACCAGTGAGCCGGGCTCCGGCGCCGTTCCGCCCACTCGTATCAGCAGTCGAACGCCTCCAGCTGTCAGCCATCCTCGCTGCGGCCTACGACGAAGAGCCGGTGTGCACCGCAGCGATGGCGAAGCTGCTCGAACAGCGGCCACCCTCATTGCCTTGCCACACCGAAGCGACCCTGCGACGTCGGTCGCGGAGTTGGCGCTATGGCGCAGCCTCGACCGGCCGCTGACCATCGTCGCTGAGTCGACGCCGGCACCAATCGATCACATCACGGGGCAGCGAGCTTCGCCGCAAGGACGTCTCCGAAGCTGACCGACCGAGGCCGGACGGACTCGACCGAACCGGCAGGCTTGGACCCGCCAGCTGCTCGAGGGCGGTAGTGGCTGGGCGAGTCGACCACCGACAGTACCGGATGCCGTGCAGGTACCGTGTCCACCCAGCGGCGGCCTGTCTTCGCTCGACCGAGTGACCGCTCAGCAGGCGGTGCTGCAGCCAGCGCCAGGCGATGGGCTTCGACCAAACGCCCGAAGCCGCCGGCATCACCGCCGCGGTCGGGGTGTGACGTGCGGGCCAGTCGTCGAAAGGCGCGCTTGACCGTGTCGACGGGAGCCGAGGGAGAAACGCCGAGCAGAGCTCGAGCCGTGATGACGTCCATGGTGACACCTTCCGTGGTGTTGGCCCTGCGGGGCCGATTGCAGATCCTTCTGCGCACAGATCCTTCTGTGCACACAGAGTGTCGGACAACCACAGGTCGGCGTGAGTCGACGTCGATCGGGCAATCTGGCACGATCGGACAATGACGAGCGTCTCGTTCACCACGATCCCGACGATTGATCTCAGCCGCCGAAACGGATCGCCGGCAGAGCAGGCAACGCTCGCCGACGAGGTGCGTGACATCTGCCATGAGATCGGGTTCTTCGTCGCGGTCGGGCATGGCATCGAGCGATCGTTGGTCGATCGGCTCTTCGAAACCATGCACCAGTTCTTCGCACTGCCAGACGAGCAGAAGCTGTTGATCGACAAACGAGTATCCCGCCACTTCCGGGGGTGGGAGGCAGAAGGCACCGAACTCACCAACAACCGGCCGGACATCCGCCAGCAGATCGATCTCTGGAGCGAATGGCCGGAGCGACCCATCGATGCCGAACCCCCTGAATGGCGACTACTGGGGCCAAATCAATGGCTTCCTGATGCGTTGTTGCCGGGCCATCGAGCTTTGGTTCTCGATTGGATGGCCCAGCTGGGCCACCTGGCTGATCAGATTCTCGGCCTTCTGTCAATCGGCTTGGGGCTCGAGGAAGACCATCTCGAGCGCTTCTTCGGCGACCAACCGATGTCGCTGACGAAACTGATTTCGTATCCGCCGACGCCGCCTGGCGCAGCCGGAGTCAACGCACACCACGACACGGGCTTCCTGACAGTCCTCGCCGCCGGCCACACGGCGGGCCTTCAGGTCCAGAATCCGGAGGGCGAGTGGATCAACGTTCCACCTCAGCCGGATGGATTCGTGATCAACCTGGGCGAGATGCTCCAAGCGATGACCGGCAACTATTTCGTGGCAACACCGCATCGTGTCATCACCAACGAGCCCCGCCTGTCTGCCGGCTATTTCCATGGCCCCTCTCTCGATGCCCGGCTCGACCCACTCCCGCTCGATCGGCAATTCGCCGATGCTGTCGCAGCCAGCCCCCGCCATGCCACAGCTGGCTTCATGGCCGGTCGGGCCGAGACCGACGCCGGAGTCGGCGACATGGCAAGTACCCATCGAGCGAGCACCTACGGCGAGCAACTCTGGAACTACTTCGCCAGGAGCTACCCCGAGAACATGAATCGCCACTACGGCTGACGACAGCGGGGCCTCGCCGTCCCGATGTCAGCAGATGCGTGGCAACTGTTCCCCAAGAGGCAAATCAACGACCCGGCGAGCACCGAAGGCGGTGCGTGCCACCACCACGCCGGGATGGTCTTCGAGCACGGTGCCGATGACCGTGGCACCTCGACCGTGCTCGTTTCCGTGCATCGCCGACATCACATCGTCGACAGCCTCGGGTGGCACGAAGGCGACGAGCTTGCCTTCGTTGGCCACGCTCATGGCGTCGAGGCCCAGGAACGAGCAGGCCGCGGCCACCTCAGCCGGAATCGGGAGCTTGGTCTCCTCGAACTCGATGCCGACACCGGCAGACTGGGCGATCTCGCACAGGCTGGCGGCAAGACCACCCCTGGTGGGGTCGCGTAACACGTGCAGGTCGGAGCACGCCGCGAGCATGTCGGCCACCAGACCGTTCAGCGGCGCGCAGTCGGTACGGATCTCGGTACCGAACTCGAGCCCTTCACGCTTCGACATCACTGCGACTCCGTGCACGCCGAGGTCACCACTCACGATGACCACGTCGCCGGGGGTCGCCCGATCCGGTCGGATGTCGACCCCTTCCGGGATGACCCCGAACCCCGAAGTGTTGATGTACACACCGTCGGCCTTGCCGGCATCGACCACCTTGGTGTCGCCGGTCGCCAGTTCGACATTTGCCACCGTTGCCGCCCGACCGATGTCCTCGGCGATCCGACCCAACGTCGCCAGCTCGAGGCCCTCCTCGATGATGAATCCCGTGCTGAGGGCGATCGGTTGTGCGCCGCTCATGGCCACGTCATTGACCGTGCCGTTCACAGCAAGATCGCCGATGGAGCCGCCGGGAAAGAACAGGGGGCGAACCACGAAGGAGTCGGTCGAGAACGCCAGGCGTCGACCCTCGGCGAGCTGAGCCGAGAGATCGAGCTGGGCCGAGTCATGGAGTCGGGTGTTCGGGTGCACCCCGAAGGCCGGCAGGAACAGGTGCTCCACGAGCTCGGCCGAGAGCTTGCCCCCTCCTCCATGGCCGATCACGATTCGGTCGTGGCCGCGCAGCGGCAGTGGGCAACTCCAACCCTCGATGTCGACGTCTCCGATTCCCACCGACTCGTCTGCCATCAGGCGCTCGCGAGGTCGACGGGCGAGCCGTCGAGCCTGCGGTACTGGTAGTAGGCGGCGCACGCCCCCTCGCTCGACACCATCGTTGCCCCGAGTGGTCTCCGCGGGCTGCATTCCTGGCCGAACGCCTCGCACTCGTTTGGCTTGATCAGCCCTTGCAGGACCTCGCCGCTTCGACACAACTCCGATTCTGGCGAATCAAGATCCCCGACATCGAACCGTCGCTCGGCGTCGAACTCGGCGTATCGCTCGCTGAGACACCAACCGCTCAAGGGAATCTCCCCAATCCCGCGCCACTGACGATCGGTGATCTCGAAGACGTCCTCGACCATCTGCTGAGCAGGCACATTGCCCCCGGTCTGCACCACGCGGCTGTACGCATTCTCGAGCTCAGCTCGCCCCTCCTCCAGTTGGACAATCACCCGACGGATGCCCTCGAGCACGTCGAGCGGCTCGAATCCGGTCACGACGATCGGCAGATCGAATTCCTCGACGAGCGGCCCGTACTGCCACGTGCCCATCACCGAACAGACGTGTCCGGCAGCCAGGAAGCCGTCGACCCGGCTCGACGACGAGCTGGCAATCGCGCTGATGGCTGGGGGTACAAGGACATGGCTGACCAGCACAGAGAAGTTGGCGAGCCCTCGTTGCTTGGCCAGATGCACGGCCATGGCGTTGGCCGGCGCTGTTGTCTCGAACCCGATGGCGAAGAACACGACCTCGTTGTCGGGGTGATCCTCGGCGATCTTCACCGCGTCAAGCGGTGAATAGACGATGCGCACGTCGCCCCCCTCGCTCTTCACCTGGAAAAGGTCCTTGCCGCTGCCCGGAACCCGGAGCATGTCACCGAAGGAACAGAAGATCACACCAGGTCGTGCGGCGATGGCCAGCGCTTTGTCGATCATCCCGAGCGGCGTGACACAGACCGGACAACCTGGACCGTGAATGAGCTCGACCTCGCTGGGCAGGAGCTGGTCGATGCCGTTGCGGATGATCGAGTGAGTCTGGCCACCGCAGACCTCCATGATCGCCCACGGCTTGGTGACCGTTCGCTCGATCTCGGCAAAGAGCTTCGCCGCTAGTTCGGGGTCGTTGAACTCGTCGAGGTACTTCACTCGGCTCCCAGCTCAGCGTCGAGGATTCCGAGTTCTCGAAACATCTGGAGCGTCTCGAGCGCAGACTCCTCGTCGACCTTCGAGATGGCGAATCCGACGTGCACGATCGTGTAGTCACCAACATCGACTTCTGGAAGGTATGCGAGACAGATCTCCTTCTCGATGCCATCGAAACTGACGACCGCCATTCGGGTACCGCGGTCGTCTCGGACGGAAACGATCTTTCCTGGAACGGCGAGACACATGGTCAGCCTCCTGTGTGGTCGACACTGGTGAATCTAGGGGATGCGGCGGCTTTGCAATGGGCGACCATTGCCTGACCGAGGGCGAGACCGCCGTCGTTCGGAGGGACGAGGCGGTGCGTGCGCACGTCGAGCCCGGCAACCTCGAGCTTCTCGGCCAGGAGGTCGCTGAGCAGCACGTTCTGAAAGACACCGCCGCTGAGCACGACGGTCTCGATCGAGCGCTCGGCGCATCGCTGGATCACCTCTGCCCCGACACCATCGGAGATGGCCAGGTGGCACGCCTTGGCGATCGCTCCAGTCGGGGTTCCGACTCGAACGGCGTCACACACGGCAGCGAGAAGCGGCGTCGGGTCCGCCAGTTCGAATCGGTACTCCGGGATCGGCCCAACCCACGCGCTTGCCGCGATCTCGAATTCGATGGCGGCTTGTCCCTCGTAGCTGATCGATTGGCGAAGCCCCACGAGGCTGGCGAGAGCATCGAAGAAGCGACCCATCGACGAGGTCGGCACGCATCCCAGATCGCGATCGAGCTGCTGCGCCAGCAGCTTCACTTCGGATGCGTCAGCGGTGGCCACCGACGGAAGGGCCGCGTCCCACCCAAGCCCGGCTGTGTGCAAGAACGACAGCGCCACTCGCCAGGGGTGCCGGATCGCAGCATCACCACCGGGCAGCGGCGTTGAGCGAAGATGGCCGACGCGCTCGGCGCTCGATGCCGTGGCCACCAGCAATTCTCCGCCCCAGATCGTGCCGTCCATTCCGTCGCCGGTGCCGTCGAAGGCAACACCGACCACGGCCTCTGTGGGATCGAGGCCGTGCTCGGCCATCACGGCAACAACATGCGCATGGTGATGCTGCACCTCGACCACTCGACCGGCAAGGTGTGTTCGGGCCCAGTCCGACGATCGATAGGCCGGGTGCGGGTCGACGGCCACGATCTCCGGCCGGATCGCATACAGCTCGCAGAACTGATCGACCGAGATCGCAAAGGCCTCGAGCGTCTCGAGGTTCTCCATGTCACCGATGTGCTGGCTCATCCAGGCGTGTGAACCGTTGGTGACACAGAAGGTGTTCTTGAGCTCACCACCGACGGCCAAGACGGAACGACCGAGCGTGACAACAGACGGGAGCGACACCGGCATCGGGGCATAGCCTCGCGATCGGCGGATCGGCAGCAGGCCCCGATCGGTCATCCGTACGACCGAGTCGTCGCATGGCACGTGGATGGGTCGGTCATTTGTGAGCATGCCATCGACAAGCGATCCGATCCGTTCGATCACGTCAACATCACGATGACAGATCGGTTCGCCGCCAAGGTTCCCGCTCGTCATGACCAACGGGCCCAGCGAGTCGGGATTCGACGAACCGGTGAAGAGCAAGTGCTGCACCGGGGCGTAGGGCAGCATGACTCCGATCAGTGGGTTACCCGGGGCAACGAGCGATGAAAGCGGCGTGTCCACCCGCGCTCGACAGAGCACGATCGGCCGGGCCGGTGAACACAAGAGCTCGGCCTCGGCCTCGGTCACGTTGGCGATGAGCCTGGCGGACTCGAGGTCTCGCACCATCACCGCAAACGGCTTGTCCGGGCGGTGCTTGCGAACCCGGAGCTCTGCGACAGAACGGTCGGAGGTCGCATCGGTGGCCAAGTGGAAGCCCCCCAATCCCTTGACGGCAACGATGTCTCCGGCGAGCAGCCGATCCCGGGCAGCAGCAATCGGATCACCGGGCAGCTCGTCGCCGTTCGACGCCGTCCATCTCAGGGTCGGGCCGCAGTCGTGACAGCCGATCGGCTGCGCATGGAACCGACGGTCGCTCGGATCTTCGTACTCCGCCCGGCAGGGAGCACACATCTCGAAGCCGGCCATTGTTGTCGATGCACGGTCGTATGGCAGCGAGCGGGTGATTGTGAAGCGTGGCCCGCAATTCGTGCAAGTGATGAACGGATGACCATGCCGTCTGTCGTCCGGGTCGGACAGCTCCCGAAGGCAATCCTCGCAGACCGCTGTGTCCGGGGAAACGAAGGTGCGGTCCAACGAGTCGACACTCGGTTCGCTCGCGACGACGGTGAACCCACTACCGCACTCGATGGTTCTGGACGGTGCGGTCCGGCGCACGGTCTCGACAACGGCGAGGGATGGGGCCTCGCTGCGAAGCTTGGTTTCGAACGCGTCGAGCGTTTGTTCGCCACCGATGGCTTCGATGAACACACCCGTCGAGTCATTGCCGACAATGCCGTCCAAGCCGAGCTCGGTCGCCAACCGATACACGAACGGCCGAAAGCCGACGCCCTGCACCACCCCAGTCACCTCGAAGCGTGTTGATGCCGGCATCAGCGCGGACCGTCGACTACGGCTTGTTCGACCAACGCCCGCAACTCCGCGACTCGGATCTTGGTGCCGTTGGCGCTCGGGGTTGTCGGAAAGTCATCGACTCGAACGACCGCGACCGGAACCTTGAAGCGGGCCAACCGTTCCGAGCAATGGGCGATCACGGCAACACCGTCTGGCTCGTGATCGGCGATCACGGCAACGGCAGCTCGCACACCTTCCGGGCGGGCAATGGCAACCGCCACCGTTGCGTCGATGCCCGGCAGCTCGTTCACCACGGCTTCGATCTCGGCCGGATTCACCAAGAAGCCGCCGAGGCGCAGCACATCACCCATGCGAGTCAGGAACGTGAAGGTGCCATCGTCTTCCGCACGGGCCAGATCACCCGTCCGAAACCAGGTCTGCCCGTCGGACTCGACCTGGGCACCGGCCGTGAGAACTCGATCGACGCACTCCCCTCCCTCGGCCAGGTAGCCGGCGAAGAGGCTCG
>CAZYLX010000134.1:0-7325 GCA_964648595.1 uncultured Acidimicrobiaceae bacterium | reverse complement strand
CACTGCCTTCCGCTGACGCCTTGAGCATGATGTGCCCCGACGCCGGGCACATGAACCACATGCCGAGCCATATCTATCTGCTGTGTGGCGACTACGACAAGGCCCGGGCGGCCAGCCGTCGCGCCATCGCCGCCGACGACAAGTACGTCTCATACGCCGGATCGTTCAACTTCTACACCACCGCACGATGCCACGACCTGCACCTGATGATGTACACGTGCATGCTGTTGGGTCGCTACGACGACGCAATCGCTGCCGCGGATCAAATCTGCGACACCGTTTCGCCTGACCTACTACGGGTGGGAGGGCTCCCCCAACTCGTCGCAACCCTCGAGGGTTACTCGTCGATGAGGATGCACGTGCTGGTTCGATTCGGGCGATGGGACGATGTCATTGCTGCGCCGATGCCGGAAGATCCCGCTCTCTATTGTGTGTCGACCGCGATGTATCACTACGCCAAGGGTGTCGCTCACGCAGCGTTGAAGCAGTTCGACTTGGCCGCACACCATCGTGATGCGCTCGATGTGGCGGCGGCGCGAATTCCGATTGATCGGCGGTTTTTCAACAATTCGGCCCGCGATGTGATCGGCGTCGGCACGAAGATGCTCGCCGGCGAACTCTCCTATCACCGGGGAGACTTCGACCAAGCTTTCGACGATCTACGCGCTGGTGTGCAGCGCGACGACGACCTTGCCTACACCGAACCTTGGGCATGGATGCATCCGCCGCGCCATGCACTTGGGGCCCTCCTCGGCGAGCAGGGACACTTCGAAGAAGCCGAAGCGGTCCATCGGGCCGATCTCGGTCTCGACCAAACAGTGCAACGCTGCGCTCAGCACCAAGACAACGTGTGGGCGCTGCACGGCCTCGTCGAGTGCCTCAGCCAACGCGGAGCGCAGGAGGAACTCGCGGTCTATCGACCTCGGCTCGCCGCAGCCGAAGCACTGGCCGACGTGCCGATCACGTCGTCGTGCATGTGTAGGACAACCCCATGATTGCGTCGCTGCCGATGTATCACCGACGCGAGCTCGAGCCAGCCCACCATCGGTATTGGGCCTTGATCCGCAAAGAACTCACAGCGGTCGGTATCGACAGCCCCGTGACACTTGCCCAGAACGACGATGAACAACAGGCATGGACCGATCCGGCCCTTGTCCTGAGTCAGACGTGCGGCATGCCTTACCGCAACTCGCTGCACGATGTGGTGACCTTGATCGGCACGCCCGACTTCGCCGTCGACGGTTGCGAACCGGGCTACTACCGGAGCGCGATCGTGGTCCGAAAGGAGGACCGGCGTCGTGCTTTCGCTGACTTCGAGTCGGCAGTGTTCGCCTACAACCAGACTCACTCGCAATCTGGCTATGCCGCTCCGTTCCATCACGCCGCTGCCCACGGGTTCTGGTTCGAGAAGTTTCTCCACACAGGACAACACCTGGCATCTGCCCGGGCCGTCGCCGACGGGGCAGCCGACATCGCATCGCTCGATGCGGTGTCATGGCGCTTGATGCAGCGCTACGACCCGTTCGCAGCCAAGCTCACCTCGCTCGACTGGACAGCTCCGACGCCCGGCCTGCCCTACATCTCAGCGTCGGGAGCGGATCGGCGCGCGATGTTCGACGCGGTGGCCCGGGCAATCGCGTCGCTTACTCGACGCGATCGCGAGTCGCTCGGAATCGTCGATCTGGTGGCAATTCCCAGCACGACCTACACAGAGATTCCCAACCCGCCTCCGGCGCTATGAAGGTCGAGACCCTCTCGTGTGTGGCATGGCCGTCCTTGATTTCCGCCCGAACTGCGAAGGAAACCTTGTCGAGCGTTCCGTGCGATCCACCGCAGAGCTCAGCGGAGAGGCGGGCCAACCTCCGTCGGATGCGGGGCGACACGAAAGAGCGGGAGTTTCTCAGCAGCGGACTCCAGGTCGTCTACGAGTGACACGCCGATCCTGCCGCCAAGCATCTTGGCGGCCCGAGCATGGTTGATCCGGTAGCGCTCGAAGACAGCACGTGCCTGTGTGTGGTCGAGGCGCTGAGCCTGAGCGCGAGTTCGGGTTCGCCCTCGAGTGAACCAGATCTCGGGGTCGACGGTGATGTTCCGGTACCACTGGGACCGTTCTCCGAACCCGCTCGCAATGACCGGTGCGTCGTCCTCGCCCGTTTCGAGCACCTCGAGGACCGTCTTGCGGGAGAGCCCACTGTTCCGGCCAGTGTGCTCGAGCAGCAGGAATCGCGAACCGAGCAGGCCGCCGAGCCCGATCCGGTACAAGCCAATCGGAGATCGCATCATGAGACGCTGGAAGCGGTTCATTCGCTCAGTTTCCCTTCCCCCGACGCGACGATCAAGGTCTTCATGCAGCGAAGGGATCCTTGGAGGCTGCCATGATCGGGGTGTCTTCTGGGTTTGGTTTGGCTGAGAGGGTGTCCGATGATGTGCGGATCCAGTCAATCCAAGCTGCCGATGCGGCTCGAGAAGGGTGACCATCACATGAGTGCGACGGACCAGGCAGGCCTGGGTGCGGAGGGCGGGGATGTGCTCGCAACGCTCGGCGACGGGCGGGTGATCGCGTCCGACAGCGAGGCGGGTCGCGCCAGCATCGAGTTCACGTGTTCTCCTGCGATGTGCCACTCCGGCGGTGTTGCCCAGGGCGGATTCGTGACCGGTTGGATCGATGCTGCGATGGCTCACGCCTGTATCGCCCGGTACACGACCGACTACTGGATCGCCACGCTCGAAGTGAAGGTGACCTTCTTTCGGCCTGCGACACCGGGCGTGGTTGTTGCCGAGGGTTGGATCGAACGAGCCGGCAAGCAGACGGTCTTCACCGAGGGACGACTC
Source organism: uncultured Acidimicrobiaceae bacterium (assembly GCA_964648595.1). Classification (GTDB taxonomy): domain Bacteria; phylum Actinomycetota; class Acidimicrobiia; order Acidimicrobiales; family SZUA-35; genus SZUA-35. Next base: position 4,493 of record CAZYLX010000134.1, on the reverse strand, counting down.
TTGGACGATGGGGGAACAGTGTTGGCCAAGGCCAGTTCGACGATTCGCCTCGTCCCGAATCGCGTGTGACAAGACCATTGAGCTCATCGCCTTGACCTGAGATGAGCGCGTGCCACGCGTGGACCTTTGGCTCTGGCCCGCAGGCGCGCTTGGGTGTTGCGTGAAGAGCCATGACCAGTCGTCGCTCAGCGATTCGGGACACCAACGGATCCAAGAACCTCGAGGTACACATTGCTCAAGCGATCTCGGTCGATGAGATGGAGGCTGTTCTCGGTGAGGTCGCGACGACCATGGGGCTGGCCTTCTCTCACATCACAACGCTGGGGACGAAGAAGTACCCCGGCAACCGTCACTGGCATCTGAAGCAGCACCCGACAGAGAAAGGGTGTCTTGACATCACGTACTGGCCTTCTGGGCCATTGATGTGGGTGACGATGCGCAACAACGAACCCGCATGGGTTCACGAGGTGGGGTGTCGACTCGGGCCCGCGATCGAGCACGATTTGAAGGCCGCTGGTTGATCGCCTTCGTCTACCGTTCTCGGACCTCGGCGAGCACGACGGGGTTCGGGTGGTTCTCCCAGGTCGCCGTGAGTCCGATTGCCGGACGGGTTTCCTCAGCGGGATGTCGATACACCGTCATCTCGAACCGGTCGTTCCGAAACACAACATTGGTCATGTTGTCGGGATCGATGGCGAAGCCATCGACGGGCACTTGTTCCTGCGTCCAGCCTCCACCGTGAATGCGGACACCTCTCGGAGCGATGCACCAACGGCCGTCTTGCACCACCATGCCGAGCGCCTCGCCCTGGCCCGTCATCGAAACGCCGGCAAGCATGACGACGAACAGATCGTCCCGTAGGCCGTCGTAGACCCATCGGGTACCGAGCACAGAGTGTTCCATCTCAGTGATCAGGGCGTTCTCGCCGCCTTCGAGCGGGGTGTCTCGGTAGGTCAGGGGAACTTGGAACAGCGTTCCTCCTGCATTGACGAGGTGGGTTTCCAGCCCAACGCGACCGTTCGGGTCGTCGAAGCGGAAGGATCCGATCATCTCGACAGCTGTTTCTGGGGCCGGGCCCCAAGGTTGGGTCGGTATCCAGTTTGTGATGAGCTCGGTCTTGGTCGGTGTCAACGTCGCGACATGGAAAAGCGCCATGCGGGCCAGCGTAGGTCTCGGGTGCGACTCAGTGCTGCTCGTCGTCTCTCTTGACAGGGTTTGTCCGATGGTTCAGGGTTCGGCCGTGTCAAACACTGCGCAGCCCAACATCGTGCTTGTCATGGCCGATCAGCTCGCTCCGCACTTCACCTCGACCTACGGGCACCCGGTCGTCAAGACGCCGAACCTTGATGCGCTCGCAGCGCGAGGTGCACGATTCGATGCCGCCTACTGCCAGTCCCCGTTGTGCGCCCCAGCGCGGTTCACGATGCTGGCCGGCCGCTCCGTCTCGTCGATCGGTGCATGGGACAACGCCAGCGAGTTCCCAGCGGCGACCCCGACCCTGGCCCACTACCTCAACCTCTCGGGCTACCGCACCGCACTGTCAGGCAAGATGCACTTCGTCGGGCCCGACCAGCTTCACGGATTCGAAGAGCGGTTGACGACCGACATCTACCCTGCCGACTTCGCGTGGACGCCAGACTGGACTCGACCCGACGAGCGGATCGGCAAGTGGTATCACAACATGGATGTTCTGGCCGAGGCAGGCCAAGCGATCACGACGTACCAGATCGACTACGACGAAGAGGTCGGCCAAGCAGCTCGTCGCAAGTTGCTCGACATCGCCCGCGATACTGATGATCGCCCGTTCTTCCTCTGTGCATCGTTCATCCATCCGCACGATCCGTACGTAGCCCGGCCCGAGTGGTGGGATCTGTATGACCACGACGACATCGACCTGCCGGACTCCGTCGATCTCGACACGCTCGACCCGCATACTCGCAGGATTCGGAGGGGCATCGAAGCCGACAGCGTCGATGTCAGCGACGAGCAGGTGCGAAACGCACGCCACGGCTACTACGCGAACGTGAGCTACTTCGACGACTGGCTCGGTCGTCTGGTCGCAACACTCGAAGAGACGCAGCAGCTCGACGACACCGTTGTGATCGTCACGAGCGACCACGGCGACATGCTCGGCGATCGCGGCGCGTGGTTCAAGATGTCGTTCCACGAGCGCTCGGCCCGCGTGCCGTTGGTGATCGCCGGGCCCGGTGTCAGCGCGTCGACGGTGCCGAATGTCTGCTCCCACCTCGACATACTGCCCACACTGCTCGACATCGCGACAGACGGCGAGCCGCCTGAACTCGCAGCGCCGGCCGAGGGGCGCAGTCTCTGGCCCGTTGCGACGGGCGGTGAGGATCCCGTCGATGAGACGACGGGTGAGTACATGGCAGAGATGACATCGCATCCGATGTTCATGATTCGCCGCGGTCGATTCAAGTACATCCACTGCGACACCGACCCGCCGTTGCTGTACGACGTAGAGGCCGATCCGCTCGAACGCACCAACCTGGCTGAGCACGCGGAGCACGCCGAGCTCGCTGCGGGCTTCGCCACCGAGGTGGCCGAGCGCTGGGACAGCGATGAGATCCGCGAGCGCGTGCTTGCGTCCCAAGCTGAACGGCGTGTGTTGCATGCGGCGATGTCGAACGGGCGGCTCGTTTCGTGGGATCACCAACCGACCAACGACGTGGCCAACGCCTACGTTCGTAATCATCAGGACTGGGCCGAGGCCGGCCCGCGGATGCGCTTCCCGCCGGATGTGAGCTCGGCATGAGTCCACGGCAACTGGTGGTGCCGACCGTCGCTCGAGCGACCGCTTGCACCACCAGTTGGGGTCAGAGCGGGGTCGTGGCGGAAATGCTCACGGCTCGATCGTCTGGCGCAGACGGTTGAGGAACATGGGCCAGCCGATCTGGTGTGAAGGGACATGCTCTGCTGGCAGGTGGCGGTGCTCGACCTCGACGAGCGTTCCTCCCTGTGATGTGGGCGCCAGGTTGAAATGAACCTCGGTCGAATTCGGCGGCAGCGTTTCGGAGCCAGCGTGACCCCACGAGACGACGACTCGTTCCGGCGAAACGACCTCGAGGTACCGGCCTCTCACGGGAATGCCTTCGATGTCGAGGGTGAACTCCCCGCCAGGTTGGGCATCGAGCACCGCGTAGTCGCCGATCCAGGTCACGAGGAGCTCCGCCTCGATGAAGTAGTCAAAGACTGTTTCTGGCGGAGCGGACACCTCGATTGAACAGGTGAAGGTGGCGGTCACTCGTCGTGGTCCTCGAGCACGGCCCGAAGCTTGTCGAGTCCGCTCGGCCACAGATCGGCAACGAACGAGCCAACGGAGTCGAAACCATCGGGGTTCACTACGTAGAGGTGCCGGCGGCCCTCTCGCTTCATGTCGACCAGCCCGGCGTCCTTGAGCACCTGCAGGTGATGAGAGATGGCCTGCTGACTGGCACCGCAGCCCTCAGCGATTGCCCCGACTGACAACGCCTCGTCCCGCACGAGACGAAGAATCTGTTGGCGCTGGGGCGCAGCGAGCGCTGCGAAGACGTGTTCCGACGGCACATCCTCATCGTGTCACCTGACCGACTCATGCACAAGCCATCCCTTGTGCATTTGATGCACAAGCGCTAGTTTGTGCAAACAAGACCTTGTGGATCGCAGGGCCGGACGCCAAGGAGTGCACGACGTGGACATGCGAGAGATCAACAAGAGTGTCATCAGCGAGTTTCGAGCGAACGACGGAAAACTGTCGGGCCCGATGGAAGGCGCTCCCGTCCTGCTGTTGACCACCACGGGGCGCCACAGCGGTAACGCTCACACCACACCGGTTGGGTTCGTCGAAGCCGACGGTCATCTCGCGGTAGCCGCTGCGAACGGGGGATCCGATGACAATCCCGACTGGTATCAGAACATCGAGAACGATGATCGGGTCATCGTCGAGGTCCCGGGAGCCTCGATCACCTCCGTCGCCTCGATCACCTCCGGTGCCGAACGCACCGAGCTGCTTCATCGGCTCAGCGAGACTCTGCCCGGGATGTCCGACCACCTGTCGGCCACGACTCGAGAGATTCCCGTGGTCATCTTCAATCAAGCGAGATGACTGATCGGAATCCCGTAGTAGACGGAGAACCGGGGGATCACCTATTCACCGATAGGCGTCAACAACGTCCATGCTCAATACAGCTAGACCTGGAGCCTCACCGTTGTCTACCTTGCTGAATCAGCCTTCTCCTGGGAATGAAGCTCGATGTCCTCATCCCGAGGGCGAGGCTCGGCCGGCCGTTGTCCTGACGGCGCGGTTCACGTTCCCGCCATCGAGGAATTGCGAGCCCGATCATGCCTCCACCGCTTCCCGCTCACGTCCACCTGCCCGGTGGATTGGTGCCGGCTGAGGCCCAGCTCCGAGCTTGGCTTCGCTGATCCTGACCCCAACCCCAGCGTTCTGGCCCGGATAACGGTCAGAAGTGAGACGGATCCTGGACAGAACAGTC
>CAZYLX010000133.1:0-7328 GCA_964648595.1 uncultured Acidimicrobiaceae bacterium | reverse complement strand
CTGACGATGTCATCGTCAGCAGCTTCAGACTCAGAGGTGGTCGAGCCACACGCACCCAGTACGAGCGCGCCAGCGAGGAGAAGGCCGATCCATCGGCCCGACATGCGGTCATCCGTGTTCATGGATGGAACATCGATGCAGTTTCGACCGCTCTCGAGATGGCATTCAGCTCACCTGAAGTCGCGACTCATCGACCCGCTGGCCACCGGCAATGGCTCGAGCTTCTCGGCGACGATGTTCACCACCGCGCCTTGCCGCTCACACCGGCCACGCACCAGCAGCGCCACAGCATTGCGGGCCACCCGCCGGTAGCGAGTCCAACAGCCAACAGAGATCACGACGTTGATCAACCCTGTCTCATCCTCCAGGCCCATGAAGGTGACACCAGACGCGGTGGCCGGACGCTGACGATGGGTGACCACTCCAGCAACAAAGACCTTCGTTCCGTGCTCGACCAGGTGAAGGTCACCAGCGGCGATCACCCCCATCTCGGTGAGGCGATCTCGCAGGAACCGGGTCGGGTGTCCGTCGGCGGCTACCCCGGTAGCCCACAGATCAGCCATTGCCTCTTCCTGCTCGCTCATGCCGGGAAGTTGCGGGGCGCTCATGCCGGTCACGATGCCGGCCAACTTGTCATCGCCCCCGTGCACCACAGCGCCTGCGGTCCACAGATCCTGCCGTCGATTCGAACCGGCGACCCCGGTCCGACCTCGATCGTTGCGGGCCAACCCATCAAACGCACCAGCGGTCGCCATTGCCTCGAGCTGCTCGACGTTCAACGGCCGTTCCGGACAACCCCGCCGCGCCACGTCCTCGATTGACTCGTATGGGCCGTTTGCCGCGATGGCTTCGGCAACCTCGGCTCCGATGTGGCGAATCGAGTCGATGCCCATCCGCACCGACCAGTCGTGGTCCCACCGTTCTCGCTGGATCTGGGCCGCACCATCCTCGGAACTGAAGCTGGCGATCGGGGGCGCAGCGACACCGTCGGCCGATGGCTCCAGCACCGCACCAGCACCCGAGCGGTTCACACACGGCGGCAGGGTGGCCACCCCATGACGGCGGGCGTCCTGCACCAACGAATGGGGCGAGTAGAAACCCATGGGCTGAGCGTTCAACAACGCGGCACAGAAGGCCGCCGGATAGTGGAGCTTGATCCACGACGAGGCGTAGACCAGGTAGGCAAAGCTGATCGAGTGGCTCTCGGGGAAGCCGTAATTGGCAAAGGCAACGAGCTTGTGCCAGATCTCCTCACCGATGTCGTCGGTGATCCCCCGCTCCCGCATGCCGTCGAACAGTCGGGCCTTGAGCCGCTCCATCTTCGCCCGGCTCCGTTTCGAGCCCATCGCTCGCCGCAGCTCGTCGGCTTCGGCCGGGGTGAAGCCGGACACGTCGATCGCCATCTGCATCAGCTGCTCTTGGAACAACGGAATACCGAGGGTTTTCTCGAGCGAGTTCTCGAGTAGTGGGTGGAGGTAGGTGACCGGCTCTTGACCATTCCGTCGACGGATGTATGGGTGGACGGATCCACCCTGGATGGGGCCGGGACGGATCAGGGCGATCTCGACAACGAGGTCGTAGAAGGTGCGGGGCCGTAGACGGGGAAGCGTGCTCATCTGGGCTCGACTTTCGACCTGGAACACGCCGATCGAATCGGCACGACACAACATGTCGTACACCGCGGGATCCTGTTCGAGAGCCGCGAGGTCGAGGATGGGTTTCCCGTCGGCGTCAACCATGCCGAGCCGGTCCAGGGTTTCGGGGTGATGGGCCTCGACGAGATCAACGCTGTAGTGCATGGCCGACAACATGCCGAGGCCGAGGAGGTCGAACTTCACCAAGCCGGCAGCGGCGCAGTCCTCCTTGTCCCACTGCAGCACCGTGCGCCCTTCCATGCGCCCCCACTCGACCGGACACACCTCGATCACCGGCCGGTCACACATCACCATGCCCCCGGAATGGATGCCGAGATGCCGAGGGAGATCCTCGAACTGCACAGCCAACTCGATCACGTCGTCTGGCAGTTCGACGGTGTCTTTCGAGCCTCGCGGCTCAGACGTTGGCTTGGATGTCGGGCCATTCTGTTCAGGAATCAGGACTCGACCCGGGCCTCGCACGGGTTCGACCTGATGCTTCAAATCGCTCCAACCCGACAAGCTCTTGGAGAATGCATCCTGTTGACCTGGTGCATAGCCCAGCGCCTTCGCAGCATCACGAACCGACGACTTCGCCCGGTAGGTGATGACGTTGGCCACCTGGGCTGCGTGACGGCGACCATGCCGTTGGTACACGTACTGGATTGCCTCCTCACGACGATCGGATTCGATGTCGAGGTCGATGTCTGGCGGGCCATCACGTTCGGGGGCGAGGAACCGTTCGAACAGCAGGCCGAGACTGACGGCATCGGCCTTTGTGATGCCGAGCACGTAACACACTGCCGAGTTGGCAGCCGAGCCACGGCCCTGACACAGGATCCCTGCAGTGCGGCAGAACTCGACGATGTCCCACACCACGAGGAAGTAGCCGGGAAAGTCGAGATGTTCGATGAGATCGAGCTCGTGATCGAGCTGAGCCCACGCTCCCGGCACGTACTCGTCGTTGCGGGGGCCGTAGCGGCTGACCCCGGCCTCCTCGACCAATCGCCGAAGGTAGGCCATCTCGCTGATCGGCTCACCCCTGGGTCCTGGCGGACAGGGGAACGGAGGCAGGCTCGGGGCCATGAGACGAAGGTCGAACGCACAAGCCAAGCCGAGCTCTGCCGCCCGCTCGACAACACCGGGATAACGAGCGAAACGACGAGCCTGCTCGTCGCCCGAGCGAAGGTGGGAGCCGGAAGCGGCAGGAAGCCAACCCTCGATCTCGTCGAGGCTGCGGCGGGATCGCACAGCGGCCATGGCGGTGGCGAGGCGACGCCGGGCAGGGAAGGCGTAGTGGACGTTGTTTGTGGCGAGGACGTCGACCCCGGCCCGAATGGCGATCTCGACCATGGCGTCGTTGCGGGCACTGTCGAGCGGGGCGCCATGATCCCAGAGCTCGACAGCAACATTGGGTCGACCGAAGCGGTCGATCAGATGATGGAGTTCGCGCTCAGCAGCTGCCGGCCCTTCGCGTTCGAGGGCGCGAGGCACCGCTCCCTTGCGGCAACCGGTCAGCACCATCCAATGATCGGCCTCACCGGGTTCGAGCCAGCGATCGAGGCTGGCCATGCTCATGCGGGGTGCACCCTTCTCCCCTGCCAGCTGGGCTTCGCTGATGACTCTGGCCAGAGCGGCATACCCAACGGGATCTCGAGTCAGCACCAAGAGATGGCCGCCATCTGGATCAGCTTGGCCTGGAGTGATGTCAAGTTTGTCGATGGTGAGTTCGGCGCCGAACACGGTTGGCAGGCCGACATCTCTGGCTGCTTCGGCAAATCGGACAACGCCGTAGAAACCGTTGTGATCGGTGACGGCGAGTGCGCTGAGGTCGAGCCGTGCTGCCTCTTCCACGAGCTCTTCTGGCGACGAAGCGCCGTCGAGGAAGCTGAAGCTGGTGTGGCAGTGGAGTTCGGCGTATCGCTGCTGGCTGGGGCGCCGAATCAGCGCTGGGGCCTCGTACGGGGTGCGTTTGCGAGACCACGCCGGGCTGTCACCCCCGTCGGCACCCTCCGGCCGGCGAGGATCGCGGCCGCTGTCTCCACCGGTGCCCGCACTCCCCGGATTGGCAGAATCGGAGAGTGTCTGTTCGATGGTGCGCCACGGCACCGGCGGATTCCCAAACCCCATCCTCCAACTGTATCGAACACCTGTTCGATCGCGCCAGTGCAACAAACCCGGACATCGTGAGCCCAGCCATCAACGCGACGCAACAAACCCCGGGATGTTGTTCGCACACTCTCACGCGAGCGCGTGGTTGATCGCCTCGACCTGCTCGACACTCATCCCACGATGTGCGACCTGCTCGACTGGAGCACGCCGGAGATAGTCGGTGAACCGCTCGGCCAGCAGAGGGTCTTCGACCAGGCGACGTAGGCGGCACTGCTGGGTCTTGATGGTGAACACAATTCGACCCGTCGCTGGCAGCGCTCGAAGCGTCTGACGCTCGCTGCGCACGAAGAGATCATCGAGCACTCGATCGACCTGGACCAGCGGATCGCCGCGGACCGGGCGAATCGGTTGGAAGAGCGCCGGATCAGCGTGAACGAACCAATTCCGCCGTCGAACGATCCTGTCACCCAACCGGTCCAGCAACGACGTGATTCGACTTGCGAGCACAGCGTCGAAGCCTTTTGTCGGTCCATGAACCTCACGCAGCGGTTTGCCGATCCGATCCGGCAAAGACCAGCGGGACGGGAAGCAGAGAACTCCTGCCTCGAGCTCCCATTCGATCTCGCCGCGGCGAAGCAGGCAAATGTCCTCTTGTATCGACCGGCCGATCCGACCCAAGAGCTCGTCGGCGGCATCGTTGGCATGAGCGTCGTCCAAACCTCGGACGTCGGTTTCGCTGGACAGCACCACGCCGTCGGCCTCGAGCATCTCTGCCAGTTCGACCACCGCGGCTGCCGTGGCGTCAGGAACGATGAGTACCTCGCCACGACGTTCGTCGATCAGCCGAGCCCGCATCGAGAGTTCGCCTGAACGAGATGTATCGGTGACCAGCCAGGGCTGATCACCGAGCGCGCGGGTTCCCATGGCCAGCCACGACGACGCCGGATCCAGGTCCAACTCGCGCAGCCACGCCACATCGTCAGCGGTAGCAGGCTCGACCCACGTCATGGGTCGATCGTACGATCAGCTGCCGAGTGTTCGCGCTTGACCTCGAGCCGTGCCGACCGACTCACTGATTCCCTCTTCGAACGGCATCACGAAACAGACGACCTCGCGGTCACCCTGTCCCCACGATTGCAGCGAAGGCAGCAAGCCGTCGAAGCCGTACCAGCTGTCGTCGTAGCCGATGCCCATGTAGCCCTCGAAAGCGTCATAGCAGCCTTCTTGGGACGCCAATGAGACACCGTCTGCGTCGAATCCTGGGAGATCAACGTCGAACACGTGGTAGATCTCGATGCCGTGCGACTCGTTGCAGGAGATCGGTTCGACCGACTCGACGAGATCGCTGGTCGGCAAGGCTGCGTAGCACTCGCCGACATTCAGATCGAACACACTCTGGGTATCACCAGCAGCTGCGGCCTCGGTTGTAGTGGTGGCCTCGCTTGTTGTGGTGGCCTCATCGACAGTTTCTGCTGGTGCAGTTGTCGTGGGGTCGGCCAATGCCAGCAGTTCGTCGTCGCCTGCAGCGTTCTCCAGCAGGAGGCCGGCGCCTTTCGCCGTGCCTTTGGTCGTTCCACCTTCGAACGGCGTGGTGAAACAAACGATTTCGCGATCGCCCTGCTCCCACGACAACGACGTCGGCTGGAGGTAGGTGAAGTCGTAGAACGAGTCGGCGTAGCTCACGCCCATGTAGGCGTCGAAGGAGCCGAGACAGCCCTCGCCGCCTTGCGTCTCGACTGCTTCTGATTCGAAGTCGGCGAGGTTGACGTCGAACAGATGGTAGATCTCGTATCCGTGGTCGTCGGCGCACGGTGTTGCCGTGATGCTCGACACGTCTCCGACGGGGTGATCGAGGAAGCAATCGCCGACGTTCAATGAGAACACCCCGATGTCGCCACCCTCGACGACATTGCCGTTCGCGTCACGAACGGTCTCGTCGTCGCCGCCCCCGCACGCAACGACCAGCAAAGCAAATGCTGCCAGCAAGGCTGCACGTCGAATGGTTCGCATGGAAAACTCCCTCGGTCAGCCGACCATACGTCGGCACAGTTGACACAAGCATCGGCTCGAATGCCGCGAGATTTACCCAATCGGACGAACGAGATGCAGGGCGCGGGCCAACAGCATGTCTCGATCGTGGCCCTACGCTGAGCCGATGTCTGGCCTTGCTGCTCCCGAGCGGAGCATTGCCGAACTCGAACAAGCAGTCGGTGGCGCCATCGGTTCGATCGGGCCAATGGTCATTGCGTTCTCCGGCGGCGTCGACTCGGCTCTTGTGCTGGCCGCCGCGGGCCGATTCCTCGACGCCAGCCACGTGCTTGCTGTCACCGCCGACTCGGCATCACTCTCGTCTGGCGAGCTCGATCACTGCCGAACGCTCGCCTCCGACCACGGTGTTGCGTGGCGGCCGGCCATCACCGAAGAACTCGACGACGAGCGCTACCTCCGCAACGAGGGAGATCGTTGTTACTGGTGCAAGTCGGCTCTCATGGACCAGCTCGCTCCGATCGCTGAGGAGCGTTCGGCGACGGTGGTGCTCGGCGTCAATGTCGACGATCTTGGCGACCATCGCCCCGGCCAGGAAGCCGCTCGGGAACGCGGCGCAGCGTTTCCGTTGGTGACGGCGGCCATGAACAAGGAAGAGATTCGGCGGCTCGCTCATGCGTGGGCCGTTCCGGTGTGGGACCGCCCGGCCATGCCGTGCCTCTCGTCTCGAATCCCTTACGGCACTCCGGTGTCGGTTCCGTTGCTGAGCAGAATCGATCGAGCAGAGCATGCGTTGCGGGCGCTCGGCCTGAGCGATGTGCGCGTCCGCCACTACGACGACACGGCCCGTATCGAGCTTCCGGCAAACGAACTCGTGCGAGCAGCCGAGCTCGGACCCGAGATCAACGACGCGGTCAAGGGGGCCGGCTATCGCTACGTCACGCTCGATCTCGCCGGACTTCGAAGCGGGAATCTCAATGCCGTTCTCGATCTCCCGGCACAACCGACGTGAGCAATCTCGAATCACATGCCGCTCACCGTCTCGACCTCGACCGATCGCAACGGCTTGGGCTCCCTGAAGCCGTGTACTGCGCGGGCAAGACCGTCACGCAATGCGTCGAGATCGTCCAGTCGTTCTTGAACAACGGCACCGATGCCGTGATCGCTACCCGGGCCAGCGAAGACCAGCAGGCCGCGCTGACAGAACTCGAACCGGTTCGTCACGTCGGCACCACGCTCACCTGGCGTCACCGTGCCCCCACTGGTCGGTCGGCATCGATCGTCAGCGCCGGCACATCGGATCTCCCGGTAGCCAACGAGGTACAGCTCGTTCTCGAAGCCATGGGCCACGATGCGACCGCCATCACCGATGTCGGTGTCGCCGGCCTGCACCGACTGACCGCCGCCCTTCCCGACATCACCGCCAACGACATCGTGGTGGCGATCGCCGGAATGGAAGGTGCGCTGCCAACCGTGCTCGCCGGGCTGATCCCCCACCCGATCATCGCAATTCCCACCTCGGTCGGCTACGGCACCGCATTCGAGGGCATGACGGCGCTCCATTCGATGCTCGCCTCTTGTGCTCCGGGAATCAGC
>CAZYLX010000132.1:0-7354 GCA_964648595.1 uncultured Acidimicrobiaceae bacterium | reverse complement strand
GGGGTCAGTGGGATTCACCGTGTCGAATACGTTCAGCGTGGCTCCGACCGAGCCGATGAAGGATGCGGCGACCTGCGTCCCGTGGCCAGAACCCGGGCTCAGCGGCCTGCACCGCCTCAGAGCGTCGAGCGTTCAGGAACTGCCAGGCCGGCATCTGCGTTGAAGGCACATCAACCCCCTGGCAGCCTTCGTCGAAAGGCTGACCCAACGAAGGGCTGCTCGCCGTCGCCGTCAAGAGCGCTCGATACACGCCAACAGTGGTCAGGGATCTTCGAAGCACGTCAGACCCGAGCCTCCGGGCGCAGGAGTCAATGGAGGCATCGGGTCAGGCCCCGGCCCCGGTTTCGGAATCTGAGACACCGAGCCGGGTCGATCGGCACCTTTCGTCGGCGGGCTTCGCAGGCTCACTCAGCGCGCCGCAGAACAAGCGCAAGTCCATCTCCGGGCTCAGCCAGGAGCGGCACGAGCGGTGTGGGTTGTCCGACCTGATTTCCCCGTCGCCCAAGACTGATCCGCTCTGGAAACGGAGACTCGTGCAGGCGGTCAGGTGGATTCGTTCTGACGGATCGTTGCGTTTGCGTCACGTCCATCGATGCGACCGAAGGTGCTGTTCAGCAGGCTCAACATCTTCTGCGTCGCGTCGTGGCAGGCTTGATCGACAGTGGCTGCGGAACCGGTCACGACAACGGGCTGCATGCCCACTGGCCGGGCTTCGAGCAAACATCGCTTGTCGTTATCGCCGCCACTCTCGCTGTCTTCGTCACTGAGGTGCACCTCGACCCGGGACAACCGGTCCCCGTAGCGTTCGAGCGCGGAGCGCACGTCGGCTTCAACCCTCAGCGCTAGGGCTTCGCTGCCCTCGACGCTGCGGTCCGTGCTGACTTCGATCTTCATCTTCGGTCCTCCTGTGTAGATGGTCGGCTCCTGTCGGAATGATGTCACCTCGCTGCTACTCAGTCGACGAAGGCCGACTTCAGCGCGGCGAAAGCCTCGGCTTCGACGGTCGTATGCATGAGTCGTGCTCCGGGGAATCGTTCGACCTCCGCTCTGAGCGCGCCTTGGTCGATCTCGCCGGCGAGGACCACAACGGTCGCGGAATCGGTTTGAACAGCCTCCTTGAACCAGCTCACCCACTCATCGGGGATCCCGAGGTCGATGACCTTCGCCGAGATCGCGCCGACACTGGCGCCGACGCCGAGACCGGCGATCCAACCGACCGGTCCTCCGATGATCAAGCCCAGCAGTCCCGCCCACATCGCGCCCGAGAGAGCGGCACGGCCAGGCGTTGGATCGATTGTCTCGCGAACGCGGACGTCGTCGTCGTCACCCTTGAAGACGAGTACGGCATCGACGAGTTGCAGCTTGTTGTTGCTGGCGAGGTCGTTGATCGCGAGCAGGAACTGCTGTGCACGACTCTCCGAATCGAACGACAATCCGAACAGCGTGTCGGGCTCCGAAGGCTGGATGTCGTCACGGTCCATTTCAGGTGTCTCCATCACTCGTCTGAACGGCCGCCGCCGCGGGTTTGGTCAGTGCGACTCTTGTGTGCGTCGGTTTCGGCGGCACCTGCGAAGCCATCGTAGGGCCTGTTCGATTGCACTGTTGCGTTGACGGATCGGCTCGTCACTGGCCAGGCCAAAAGCTGAACCATCGACGGCAACAACCAACCCCCATCGATCGCTCAGCGTTCGCCGGCTACCGGTTCCCACCCATCCCGTGAGATCTGGATGGCGGGCGAGGGCCGCCAGCTAGCATCTGGCCGTCTGAGCGAGGCATTGGAGTCCATATTCATGACCGTCGAGGAGAACGCGGGTACCGAGTTTTACCCGGACTACGAGGGCCCCTTGCTGCCGACGGCTGCGGGTTTCAATCTGTCGCGCCTTCGCGACCCAGCCTCGTTGCGCGCCCTTGCGGTCGTCATCGGCGCCGTTGTCTTGATCCTCGCCGACCGAACCCCTCAGTTGTACGCCTTGGTCATCGGCGCCATCTTGATCGTGTCGGGACTGCGAAACGTGGCGAGCCGCGAGTCGGTGGTCGCTGGTCCGGGCTGGCGATGTCATTCGTGCTCGTGGCTGCGGGCGTGGCCCTCGTGTTGTGGCCGGGACACACGGCGGCGACCGTCGCTCGCATCGTGGGTGCAGCCATCGTGGCGGGGTGTTGCGGGTCGGCGGGCCTTGGATCCGAGGTCGTAAGCCGGCCGACGATCGTCTGATCGAGGTGGTTACCGGCGTCTTCCTCATGGCGACCGGGGTTGCGGTGCTGATGGTCCCGGTCATGCTCGGCAGGATCGCCTTCGTGCTCATTGCGATGGTGTGGCTGATCGACGGGCTCGCGACGTTGATGACGAGCCTGCGCGGCACCGCTGACAGCTCGACGAGCATGGTGCCTCGGCTCGTCGACTGGATCGAGAGCCGGTCGAGCACCGTCGGTGATCGAGCCCAGCTCTACGACAAGTTGTTCTACGAAGGAGACGCAGCACAACGTCGGCTCTCACGCTTCTTCATGCTGATGGCGTTCGCCACGGTCATTGAAGCTCGTAGGGATGTCAAGGGCTGATTCGGAGGTTCTTCGGTTGGTCTGCTTTGAGGGCCTGCGAGGGCTTTGAGGGTCGTTCTTGGGCGCGTCGAAGCCGGCCTTGCTGATGGCTGTCTGGGTGTTGTTGGGGGTGGTGTTCGGGCACGACTGGGATCAGACACCCGATGGTTTCGGGGTCAAGCTCGTAGAAAGCCACGTTCACCAAAGCAGAGCCGCCCGGGTCATCGACGGGCGGCATGTCAATTGATACACAACCCCGAATTTGGGGTGTGAGCCGGTTCGTGCGGGCCAGCCCGCCAAGCAGCCCTGCTCGCGAGAGGGCCCGCTGTCAGCTGATTGTTGTCGGCAAGGTTTGTAGATTTCGCGGGCGATGTAGCGCTTCAGCATGCGTGCGATCTCACCCATTGTTTTGCCTTCAGCGGTGCGGCGCACGACGTAGTCGCGGGTGGCGTCGTCGTGTGCCATGCGGACGAGCATGATCCGGTAGATCGCTGAGTTCGCTTGCCGGTTCCCGCCGCGGTTGAAGGCGTTCACGTACCAGCCCTCCGGCAATTAGCGCGACCCGTTGCCGGGACGTACGAGGCGCGCACATTGAAGCCGGCTGAGCGGCGAACATCGTACGCGCGTGCAGCGAGCCGCTCGCTCAGCAGTTCGCAAGGGAGGCCAGGGCGTCGCAGATCTGCTGACGTCCGCCAGTGCCGAGCTCGCCGAGCTGCATGGTGAGCAACGACTTGGGAACTGCGGCGATGTTGTCGAACGTGGCAGCGCTCTCGTGATCGAGCCCTTCATCAGGACCAAGGCTGATACAGGTCGGGATGTTGCGAACAGTGCTTGTCACTGGAGCGACCACAACGTTGTTGAGAACAGGGATCACCTCGTCGCGCGAGATGATAAGAACCGGCCGACGTTTCTGGTTCGGCGTTTCCAACAACCAGATCTCCGACTGCGCTACCAAGACTCAGCCTCGGTCATCGCTATCGCATTGGCCATCGCCGCTTCGTTGTCTTCATGTGTCTGGGGCACCGCTCGGTATGACGCTGCGATGGCCTCGCCGACCTGAGCACGTTGGACGGAATCGGCCAGGTGATGAACCCCTCGTCGTATGACAGCTGAGCGGCTATCGGCGATGCCCTGATCAACGAGTTCGTCGATCAGGTTGAGCTCCGCGTCGCTGAACCTCGTCGGAACTGGTGTAGTCATACGGATCAGTATACACATCGTAGAACAGCTCGAATCATGGTCGCTGCTCAGCAATGCACAGCCCGAGCCAGCGGAGGTCGATGGCGACGACTCGGGTGGTGGCTGTCAACGCTTCCCAGGCCTACCTCGACGTGCTGTGCTCCATGAGTTCAGACACGTTCAGTGGTTCGGAGTCCAGGTCGGTGGACCGCCTGGGAGGAGCGCGCTGGCGTAGGAGCCGAACGCCTTCGCCACGAGGGAAACCGACACGAGTGCAGCGATGTACATCATGACGCTCATGGCGCCCGCAAAGACGTTGTCGCCGTAGCCCCGGATGAGGTATTCGACGATGCCGCCGGCAGAGGGGTAGCGCGCGCCGAATTTGCCAAGTGAGTACCCCGAGAGCAGCGCGATCCCGCCGCCGATGAGAAAGGAGATCCATACGGCGCTGCCGGCGATGGCGCCCGCTTCGCCGAGCAGCGCGAAGATCCCCGCACCGATCATCGTGCCAACACCAAGCGACACCGCCGAGGCGAACGAGACCGGCTTGGAGTTCTCGGGTTCTGCTGTCGTCACGTGACCGGGACCGCAACCACCGGGCACTGCACGAGCGGCGGCAGGTGACCCAGCACCGAGTCCGAGATCATCGCGACCGGTGCACTGTGGTGGTGGTTCCCGACAACGACGAGTGCTGGATTGGTCTCGCCGATCACCGAACGGAACGCCTCGGTCGCGTGCCCCTGGACCGTTTGGCCCGACACCGCCAGCTCGGGAGACTCGTCCTTGATTTCCTCCACGAGTACCTGCATCGCTGCCGTTGTCGAGGCGTGTACTGCCGCCAGATCACGCTCACAGGCCTCGACGGAGTAGTCCCGAGGTGGCCCCATCATCAATGGTTCGGTCACGGTCACCACCACAAGGCGTCGCTCTTGTTCGGCGGCCAAGGCACTCGCAAACGTGATCGACGCGTGGTCGACGCCGGCGGGACCATGAACCGCTACCGGAATCGGAGCAGCGTCCGCCAGGTGTGAGCCAATCACGATCGCTGCACCTGGCGTCGCGTGAGCTTCGACAAGTCCGGTTGAAGCATCGCAGCGGTCGGATTGAACGCGCGCTCTGCGGTGACCGTTCCGCCATCGGTTGCTCGACAGGCCACAAGCAGGCGGCTCGGCTTGTTTGTGGTCCGTCGGTCCCGACGATGAGGCTGGTCCGCGGCGCCACGTTGCGCTCAGGTCAGGGTTCCGTCGTCACCCCCAGCGTGTTTCACTGTGAGCGCCTTCCAGACATCGTCGCTCGACATCGCCAGGTGCTCATGTCGGGTCAGGGCATCGATGACGTCCTTGAGACTCGTCGAAAGGTGTTCCGACTTCGCCAGAGCCTCGGGGTGGATCTCGCCGTTCTCGTGAGCTCGATTGAGGATCGACGAGAGATCGTCAGCCGTAGCGGCAAGCTTGGCCAGATGGTGGGCGAGAGTGCTGTCGGTGTCCGTCGGTTTTGTCATGTCAACCCCTTCTGGATTCGATGCAGTCAAGCTACCGATTTCTCGGTGGCGTTGGCCGTGCCCGGTGGGTGATGGTTCGACCTGTCGCTCGTCGGTAGATCAGTTCAAACGGCACTGTTGCATTGAGGGATCGGCCCGTCCTCCGGCGAGAGTATTGTTGCTGCATTCGAGGAGCTCACCGGAACGATCTGACCCACGGTCAGTAGTTGCCGAGCACTAACGCGCTCGACGATCAAACAGTGCCTCGCTCCACCGCCACTCCGATCTTGTGAACATCACGCTGGGACGGCCTCATCAGCGAGTACCGGAATGGCATCGAACCCGGCATCATCGACGTTGGTCTACGTGACACCGTGCTCGTCAGGCCCCGCCAACGCGTCCAGATTGCCAGCCCCTTCGCCGATCACCTCGGATACTTCCTCTGCCACATCCTGCAACACCAGGACAGCGGCATGATGCGAAACTTCCACGTCACATGGCCAACGACGATTCGTCATCGCCACCGCGTGGACACGCCAACAACCGAACTACCGCGGCGCCGCCGAATCGAACCCGTCAGCGTTGAACTTGTGAACCACCTAGCGGATCCAATCCTCAGCAGGTGGACGCGACACCCCAACGTTGCTGATCACAGTACTAGGTTCGCGATATGGCCACCGCAGCCCCCCGAACCGCAGCCGTAACCGGCGCAGGGAGCGGCATCGGCCGAGCACTCGCAACGCTTTTGGCACAACGCGGCGACCGGCTCAGGCTCGCAGACATCGACGGGCCAGCACTCGACGCAGTCTCATCCGAGCTCGGAGCCGAATTCTCAAGAATCACCGACGTCGCCGCTGCGGCCGACATGCAGACTTTCGCCGACGGCATCGGACCGGTGGATCTGCTGTGCCTCACCGCCGGCGTACTCAGCACCTCGATGGGCCCACCATGGGAGGCCTCCCCCGCCGAGTGGAATCGCGTCCTCGGAGTCAACCTCCATGGCGTCGTCAACGGGCTCCGTGCATTCGTCCCGCTACTCCTGGCACGTGACCAGCCCAGTCAGATCCTGATCACCGCATCACTGGCAAGCGCAGCGACCTGGCCTGGAGGAGGGCCCTACGCGGCCTCGAAGCACGCAGTCCTAGCCGTCGCCGAGCAGGCGGCCCTCGAGCTCTCCGAGTCACAGATCTCGGTCACCGCGCTGTGCCCAGCCCTGGTCCGTACCGCGATGTCGGAGGTCGGCGACGATCCCATCGATGTCGCTGCACTCGCCCTAGAGGCCGTCGCAGAAGGCCGATTCGCCGTGATTCCGAACGGTTGGTCATCGGCGCTGTTCACCCGCGCCCGGACGCTCGTAGAAGGCAGCCAGCCTCGGGCCCCCACCCCCGACAGGGCATGACACCAGCCGTCAGCGTCTGCGAACCACCAAGCCTCGCCCATCGACCGAAGATTTGACAAACATTTGTTCGCGCGTCGGAGGGACGTACGCAACCTTCAACCCAGACCGGATCCGATCCACCTGGGTCGAACCCGCAGGTGCCCCATATCATGCGCTCCAATGTCGAATCCAAGCAAGAAGATCATCGTTGTTGGTGGTGTCGCCGGTGGTGCCAGCGTTGCCGCCAGAGCCCGTCGGCTGTCGGAAGAGGCGCACATCATCGTGGTCGAGCGAGGCAGCTTCGTCTCGTATGCGAACTGCGGGCTTCCGTTCCACATCAGTGGGGAGATCGAGAACCGCGAGAGCCTGCTGGTCCAGACTCCTGAGGGCCTGAAGAACCGGTTCGATCTCGACGTTCGCACTCGTAGCGAGGCGGTCAGCATCGACCGTGAAACCAGGCATGTCGAGATTCGCAACCTCGAAACGAACGAGGTCTACTCGGAGCGATACGACGACCTCGTCCTGGCTCCGGGTGCAGCCCCACTCAGCCCGCCGATTCCCGGTATTGATCGGGTCGGCCACTTCGCCCTTCGTTCCATTCCCGACATGGATGCGGTGATCGAGTGGAACAACAGGGTTCTGCCTCGGCACGCCACCGTGGTGGGCGCCGGCTACATCGGACTCGAGATGGTCGAGCAACTCACGCACCTCGGTATGTCGATCACGCTGATCGAGGCCGCCCCGCAGATTCTCGGGGCCGTCGACGAGGACATCGCGTTCTG
>CAZYLX010000131.1:0-7364 GCA_964648595.1 uncultured Acidimicrobiaceae bacterium | reverse complement strand
AAGGCTGAGGAGTCCATGGTGACCGGCCTGTTGGACGTGCTCGACCCCCGTGCCCGTTACGCAGTCGAGCAGCGCTTCGGGCTCAACGATGGCCGCAAGCGCAGCTATCGCGAAGTCGGCGAAGAGCTCGGTGTGACCGCTGAGGCCGCTCGTCGCCTCGTCAAGCGTGCCGTCAGCGCCGTACGCGATCAGGCCGGCGACGTCATCGCCGATTTCGACGCTGCCTGAAAACGTGTGATCAGATAGAGCCCTCGCTTCGGCGGGGGCTCTTCTCGTTTTGGAGTCGGAAACGCGTTGTCAAGGCTTGCCTCGTGGACGAGACTGCTTCGGTGACATGGAACCCTGGAAGCTGGCGATCACTCGAAGCCAAACAGCAGCCGAGCTGGCCTGACCTGCCCGACCTCGAGCGAGTCGAAAAGGAACTGTCCACCCTTCCACCGCTCGTCTTCGCAGGGGAAGCACGCGATCTTCGCTCTCGCCTCGGGCAGGTGGCACAAGGCGAAGCGTTCCTCCTACAGGCAGGCGACTGCGCTGAGTCGTTTGATGGCTTTGGCGCCGACGCCATACGAGACAAGCTCCGGGTCATCCTTCAGATGGCTGTGGTACTCACCTATTCCGCGG
Organism: uncultured Acidimicrobiaceae bacterium; assembly: GCA_964648595.1. Classification (GTDB taxonomy): domain Bacteria; phylum Actinomycetota; class Acidimicrobiia; order Acidimicrobiales; family SZUA-35; genus SZUA-35. The sequence goes on along the minus strand of CAZYLX010000131.1, from coordinate 6,743 downwards.
GTGTTCCCACGGTCAAGGTCGGTCGGATCGCCGGGCAGTTCGCAAAGCCGCGGTCAAAGCCAACCGAGACCATCGACGGTGCTGAGCTGCCTTCGTTCCTGGGTCACATGGTGAACGACCTGCCGTTCTCCCCCGGCGACCGCTCGCCCGACCCACAACGGCTCCTTCGGGCCTACCACCAGTCGTCGTCGACGCTCAATCTCCTCCGAGCCTTCACCAAGGGCGGGTTCGCCGACCTCCACCGCGTGCAAGCGTGGAATCAGGAGTTCGTCGCTTCCTCACCGGCCGGCCAGCGCTATGCCGCTCTCGGATCCGAGATCGATCGAGCCATCCGCTTCATGGAGGCGGCTGGTATCTCGTCACAGCATCCAGAGATCCACGAGACCGACTTCTACACCAGCCACGAGGCACTCATTCTCCAGTACGAAGAGGCTTTGACCCGTAAGGACAGCCTGACCGACGAATGGTATGACTGCAGTGCTCACATGGTCTGGATCGGCGAGCGAACCAGACAGTTGGACGACGCGCACGTTGAGTTCTTCCGAGGAATCAAGAATCCCATCGGCTGCAAGATCGGCCCAACGGCAACCGCTGAGGAGGTCGTCTCGCTCTGCGAACGCCTCGACCCAGACCGCGACCCCGGACGATTGACCCTGATCTCACGGATGGGTGCCGGCAACGTCAGCACTGCGCTGCCACCACTCCTCGAGGCTGTACGCAACGCCGGACACCCCGTCGTGTGGGCCTGCGATCCCATGCACGGCAACACGTTCACTGCCGAGACGGGCTACAAGACGCGCCACCTCGACGATGTTCTCGCCGAGGTCACAGGCTTCTTCGACGCTCACAAACGAGCCGGGACCTGGCCAGGAGGCATCCACGTCGAGCTCACCGGTGACGATGTCACCGAGTGTCTCGGAGGCGGCCATGGCGTCTCTGACGCCGATCTTGCCAGGCGATACGAAACCATGTGCGATCCACGACTCAACGCAGGCCAAGGTCTTGATCTTGCGTTCCGTGTGTCGGAACTCCTTCGAGCCTGGTAACCGCTGACCAGTTCGTCAGGTGTTCAGACCAGGTCGCCGCGAACCACGCTGATGCCGCTGTGGTCAGGGTTGCCATCGTCGATCTCGAGCGAGATGTCGACCACGTCGAATCGCTCGAGGTCGATGTCGTCTGGGACGTCGTAGCGGCCGCTGCCGTCAACGCGGCCCAGCGATTCCAGGCTCTGCACCCCTGAATCGTCGATCTCGAGCAGCCACAATTCGAGGAACTCACCATCGCCAACGGAGACGGGAGAGTCGACCTCGAGGACGAGGTCGCCGTCATCTGACACCAGTTCAGCCGAGACTGTCACACCAGACTGACCATCGAGCAGTTCGAGTTCGGCCGACGCGACCAGCTCGGACGATGAGGTGGAACGCAGCGACAATGCAACTGGTACCGCAAGCAGTAACACGACAGCTGCAGCGAGCGTCACGATGGCTGCTGGACGTCCCCACAGCGGACGACGATCAGCAAGGGAGATGACATTGGTCGCGGCGTCAGCGTCGACAGCATGCTCGTTGTCGCCCACGTACTCTTCACTACTCACATCAGGAGAAACGACGGTCGGCTCGAAGGCGGCGGCCGTCAGGCCCAGCTCGTCGGCGATGCCGGCCCACACCGCAGGGCGCGGCTGTTCATCGGTCAGCTCGAGCGGACCGTCACGGAGCAGATCCACGACGTCGTCAAAGCCGTCGATCCCTTCGGACCCTGAGTCTCCGTCGAATGCTGAGTTCCCGTCCAATGCTTCGGGCCCGCTCATCGAACCTCTCCTATCGGTTGGTTGCCGAGTACGTGTCGCAGCGCCTCGAGACCACGCCGGACGTGACTCTTGACAGTGCCCAGCGGCATGGACAGATGCTCGCTGATCTCCTGGTGGGTGAAGTCTTCGAAGAATGCAAGCGCAACGACCCGGCGCCGCTCTTCTGGCAAGGTGGCGAGCGCCCGGGTCAGAAGCATCCGGTCAGCCACTCGACCGACATCGGCCGCGGTCGAGGCTGAATCCTCGACTTCTTGGTTTGCACTCTGAGGGCGACGTCCCTTGGCCCGAAGATGATCGACGGCCTTGAACTTCGCGATCCCGGTCAGCCAACCAGCCAACGAGCCCTTCGAGGCGTCGAATGATGACCGACCTCGCCATGCCGCGACGAAGACCTGCTGCACAACGTCTTCGGCGTCGGCTCCGACGGTCCGTCTGCAGATGCTGAGCACCAGCGAGGCGTGCTCGTCGTAGATCGCTCGCAGCGCTGCTTCATCGCCGTCGACGAAGCGCTCCTCGAGGGTCATTGACACGTCTCGATGATAACCAGCCGCCGGCGGCCAAAGAGTCTCAACCGTTTTCAGTGGTCGTTCGAGGACGTTCATCGATACTCGCTTCGCCGAGGAGGATCATGTTGGATGCACCTGAGCTGAACTCACGCCAACGTCATGCCAGGTTGTCGACGAACTTTTCCAGCTGGCGAAGGTTGCGCACCTCGAAGACCCCTTCGCAGTGAGCTCCGTACTCGCCGACGATCGAATCGCCAGTGTCCCAATAGGCCTTTGGCTCAGGATTGAGCCAAAACAGCTTCCGGGCTCGCTGTTCGATCTCTTTGAGAATCCACGATTGCGCCGCGTGATAGTTGTTTCTTGCGTCGCCCAGGATGAGGACGGTCGATTTCGAATTGACGTCGTTGCCGTACGTCTCCCAGAACACTTCGAAGGCATGGCCGTAGTCGGAGTGGCCATCGACCCACACCACATCGGCCTCGGTGTTGACTCGGTGCACTGCTTCAGCGATGTCATCGACACCTTCGAACAGATGCGTGACCTCATCGAGACCATCGATGAAGACAAACGCCCGAACCTTCGAGAACTGCCCGCTGATGGCGTAGACAAGATGCAGCGTGAACCTCGCGAACGCAGCAACCGAGCCGGAGATGTCGGCAATGACGATGATCTCGGGCTTGGATGGCCGCGGATAGCGGAACTTCAACTCTGCGGGAACCCCGCCGTAGCTCAGCGAATGACGCACGGTGCTGCGGAAGTCGAGCGGGCCCTTGCGGCCGTGGCGGCGCTTCCGTGCCAAGCGGACCGCAAGCTTTCTGGTCAGCGGATAGATCGCCCGGCGCAGGTTTGCCATCTCCTCGCGGCTGGCGTGCATAAAATCGACGTCTTCGGGAAGCGGCTTACGAAGCGTCTTGGCCATGGCCTCGGCGCCGCGATCAGCGACGAGCCTTCGACGGATCTCGGCTTCGATCTCTTTCTTGAGCTTCTCGATGCGATCGTCGAACTCGTCGCGTTCGAGCCGCTCTTCGAGCGGTGTCAGGTCGCCGCCGGCATCGTCCCTCGCCTGCTCCATGAGCCGCTCGATCAGACCATCGAGGTCGAGGTTTCTGAGGGTTCGGTAGAGGTAATAGGTACCGCCGACGGGGCGACCAGGCTCCATCCCGGCGTAGCGTTTGACCGCCTGCTTCGAGATCGCCCGCACCAGGGCGTTGTCGCCCTTCATCATTGCTTGGAACAGCAGTTCGGCCAGCTCTTCGGGGGTCAGGCCATCGCCGCCACCCTGGCCCTCGCCGCCCTGTCCTGGCGCTTGGTTCTCGTCGTCGAGATCCATGTCACCGAACGGATCATCGGAATCGGAGTCGAGCGCGTACTCGCTGCCCCGAAGTGAGAAATACACCTCGAACAGTGTCTCGAACGTTCGCCAGTGTGAGTTGTTCTTGACCAGCGTCGCCGCAAGGGCGTACTTGAATGCCGACCGGTCTTCCAGAGGAATGTGCTGTACCGCTCTGGCCGCGTCGATGTTCTCAGAAAGCGACACCGGCAGACCGGCGGCTCGGAGATCCAGGACGAAGCCTTCGAGAAGCTCGAACAATGGCGAGTCCTCCGGCGGGGGCGACGCCCCGTTCGACTCGGCCAGATCGGTCACGATGCCGGGGCCTCGAAGTGCGCCTTGGCGTTCGAGCTGAACTCCTTCGTGACCTTCTCGATGTCGCTGCGGTACTTCAGCAAGATGTTGGCCGTGTCGATGGCGTCCTTCTCGGTGATCTGCTCGATGCCGAGCAGGATCAAGGTTCGAGCCCAATCGATGGTCTCGGAGACCGAGGGATGCTTCTTCAATTCGAGCTGACGAATCGAGCGGACAATACGAGCGATCTGATCAGCGAGGTTCTCGGTGATGTCGGGAACCTTGGTGAGCACGATCTCCTTTTCTCGGTCCATCGTCGGGTAATCGAGATGGAGGAAAAGGCAGCGCCGCTTGAGCGCCTCGGAGAGTTCACGGGTGTTGTTCGATGTGAGGAACACCAGCGGAATCTGGTTTGCCTCGAGGGTGCCCAGCTCGGGAATCGAGACCTGGTAGTCCGAGAGCAGTTCCAAGAGGAGCGCTTCGGTCTCGACCTCGACGCGATCGACTTCGTCGATCAGCAGCACGACCGGATCCTTCGCTCGAATGGCTTCGAGCAGCGGGCGCTCGAGCAGGAACTCGTTGGAGAAGATGTCGTCCTGGATCTCGTCCCAGTTCGTCTCGTCGCCCTCGGACTGGATGCGAAGCAACTGCTTCTTGTAGTTCCATTCGTAGAGCGCCTTTGACTCGTCGAGGCCCTCGTAGCACTGCAACCGAATGAGGCGGGCGCCAAGCATCTCGGCGACGGACTTCGCAAGCTGCGTCTTGCCCGTTCCTGCTGGGCCCTCGACGAGGATCGGCTTCTGCAACCGGTCAGCCAGAAAGGCCACACCGGCGATGGAATCATCGGCCAGATAATCGACAGACCGCAGCCCTTCGCGGACGGCGTCGACGGATTCGAAACGTATCGTCATGGCCAACAACCTACCCTTGCACTTGACCGCGGAGTCAATTTGGTTTCGCCCGCGAACGGGGGGTCTTGCGCCGCTCGCGAAGGGACATCCCAAGCCCTCCATGACTCGACCCATTTCGATTCCAGCGTAGGATCAGCGTCTTATGGATCGAGGACTGGCACAAGCCGTCGACCAGTTCGCTGACCGAGTTGGGGATGCCCTCGTCGAGGCGGCTGTCGGGACAACCGTCGCGACCGACCGACTCCGTCGCGACGCGGTTGTCGAAGCCTTCAATTTGTCCTGCGCGTTGATCGATGCCGACGGCCGTCACACAGACGACGAGCTCTGGGCATTGGTTGCTGCGTTCGCTCGTTTCGATCTCCTGCCGGGAGCGGCCACACCGACCGACCTGCGGAACAATGATCTCGTCACGCGCAATCGACAGTTCCTGCGCGAGCCATCGGCACTGTTCACCACACTGGCCCAGGTCGACGCGAGGAATGGTTCAACCCTTGCCCGCCGCTACTACGACGAAGCGATGGCTCTCTGCCACACGGTTGCTTCGCTCGACAAGTATCCGTCAGAGGACGAGCTACGAGCCATCGTCGATCTCCAGAAACTGCTGCTCGCATCACTCCCGACCGGCCGACCGGCTGCAGCCGGTGAAAGCGCGAGTCCTGCCGGCTCGGACCCACTTCCCGAACCGGAGCCGGCAGAACCCCTCGAGGACCTCCTCGCGGAACTCGATGGCCTGATCGGCCTCGACGCCGTCAAGGAAGAGGTGCACCTGCTCTCCGCATTGCTGCGGGTGCAGAAGCTCCGGGCCGATCGCGGCCTACCCGTCATCGACAGCACGAAACATCTGGTCTTCTCGGGCAATCCGGGAACAGGAAAGACCACCGTGGCCCGCCTGCTGGCCAGGATCTACCGGAGCCTCGAGGTCGTGGAACGAGGCCACCTCACAGAAGTCGATCGCAGCGGCCTCGTTGCCGGGTTCGTCGGACAGACCGCAACAAAGGTCACGCAGGTCTTCGAGCGTGCAGACGGTGGCGTCCTGTTGATCGACGAGGCGTACTCATTGTTGCGTGGCGGTGAAAGGGATTTCGGACGTGAGGCGATCGACGCGGTCGTCAAGAACGTTGAAGATCGCCGCGACTCGATGGTGGTCATTCTCGCCGGCTACCCGAAGGAGATGGCCGAACTGGTCGCGGCCAACCCGGGTTTCTCGAGCCGTTTTCCGAAGACGATCACCTTCCCCGACTACAACGACGATGAACTGCTCGCCATTTTCGAACTCATCGCAGACAAGGGTCGCTACGAACTCGACGATCTCGCCCGCAAAGCCACCGTGGCATGGTTCGGGGCACACGATCGAGGGCACGGCTTCGGCAACGGGCGCCTGGCCCGGAATCTGTTCGAAGCCTCGGTCGCCAGGCACGCCACGCGACTGGTCGACGTCGCTGAACCAACCGATGAGCAACTCACGACCCTGGAAGCAGAGGACATCGTCTCTGTCCCGGTGGCCAAGCCGGCAGATACCGCACTCTCGTGAACTGGCTCGCCGACTGGTTGATCCAGACGTGATGAGGCCAGCCCGAGTGACAGCGGCCCGATGAGAGCAAGACGGTGACGTCCCCCGACGGGCCGATGGCCGCCGACTCTTCTCCGGCTGACAGATCGCCCGTTGGTGGTGGATCCCGGAGGGTTGCCGCCGGCATTCTCGCCAGCCGTAGTGTCGGGCTGGTTCGCGAAGTCATGATCGGCGCCGCGCTCGGCGGTAGCGCCATCGCCGATTCGTTCCGTGTCGCAATGCGAGTTCCGAACCTGCTCCAGAACCTACTCGGCGAGGGTTCGATCTCCGCGGCGTTCGTCCCGGTGTATGCCCGTCTCGTCGAAGACGGCAGGCGCGACGACGC
>CAZYLX010000130.1:0-7436 GCA_964648595.1 uncultured Acidimicrobiaceae bacterium | reverse complement strand
GATCGAGCCGAGCGCGATCCAGTCCTCGTCGGGCACGTTGTCAAGGGCCGTGGTGAGTTCGTTGGCGCCCCAGCCGCAGGTCCACCGGAGCTTGGGTTCATCGGTGGTGACGGATTCGTAGATGGTTTCGGCAACGACAGAGGGATGCCCTGGGTCGACCAGGCCTGCGGCGTAGAACTCGATGAGGCGTTCGTAGTGCTTGTCGTACGCTCCGGACGCGTTTGGCGCATCGAGGTTCTTGGCCATGATGGCCGTCTTGATCACGCCCGGCTCGACGATCGCCACGCGAATGCCGAACGGAGCCACCTCTTGGGCCAGCTCCTGACTCATGCCTTCCGCCGCCCATTTCGACGCGACGTAGGGGGCTTGGGCACTGGCCGCGAAGCGTCCGATCACCGACGTCACGTTGACGATCGTCCCGGACCCTCGCTCCCTCATGTGCGGCAGCACGGCCTGGATGCACCGGACGAGCCCATGGAGGTTGACGTCCATGACTTCCGCGAACCGGTCGATCGAGCACTCTTCAACGGTTGCGTTCCCGCCGACACCGGCATTGTTGACGAGCACATCGATCCGACCGGCCTCCTCGAGGATGGCGGCGATGGCGACGTTCACCGAGTCGGTGTCGGTCACATCACACACGACGGGATGCACGGTGACGCCGGCGGCTTCGGCCATCGCCGTCAACTTCGCCCCTTTGTCGAGGGATCGCATGGTGCCGTAGACGGTCCATCCCTTTGCTGCGAGGTCGACCGCAGCACTGCGACCAATTCCCGAGTTGCTTCCCGTGACAACGGCGACGAAGGGTTCACTCATGGCCGCCGACCCTAGCCCTTTCGTCGGCACGGCCTCCTGTCGACAGTTCGGATCATTTCAACGTCGGACGAGCGGCGCTATCTCGGCCGACGCAAGCTGGAGTTGGCCGACAACATCGACGCCGAAGGGGACAAGGATCACGGCGTCCGCTCCGGAGGCGACAAGCGTGCGGAGCTTGGCGGCCACGGCAGCCGGTTGGTCAGCGATCGCATCCCAACCTTGCGGAGCATCAGGGTTTGGGGTGCCCAGTTCCGACGGATCCCCGCAGTGGAAGCCGGCAAAGACCGTCAGCCGATGCGGGGCATCGTCGACTCGGCTCCTCTTGCCTTCGTCGATTCGAGCTCGCGCCGCCTCGATCTCGGCCGGCCCATGACCCTCCGGGAGGATGGTCCCCGCGGCCACTCGGCCAGAAAGCACAAGCGACTTCGGACCGAGCACCCCGGCGGATACCAGCGGCGGTCGTCTTGGCGGGTACACCAGCTCGACGTCGTCGAGCTGCACATAGCGCCCGTCGACCGAGACTCGTTCACCGGCCAGGAGACGCTGAACGGCATCGATGGTCTCCTCGAGCAGTGCGAGTTGGGAGCCCACGCTCTCACCGATCTGCGCCATCCAGGAACCAACGCCGTGGCCGATGCCACCGGCAAGCCGGCCAGGGTGGAGTTCGGCAATTGTCGCCCACTCCATTGCCAGCGCTGCGGGGTTTCGGACCGGAGCAGGAGCGATGCCGTGGCCGACGACCGGGCCCACCCCTCCCCCGACTCCGGCAGTGGCATCGAGCACGGCCATCGTCTGACTGATCCCACCGGCGAATGGGAGATCCTCCACGACCCACAGCTCGTCGAAGCCAGGGGCGATCGCTCGCGCATGTTCGACCAACTCGCTTGGTGGGATCGTTCGCAACACCATGGCCCCGACAGCGATGTGGTCGAGCGCAGCGTGCTGTGGTGCAGTCATGTGTGCAGTGTTACAGGTGGGCCTTGGCTGGTCCCCCATCGGCCGTCGATCCCGCGTTGTCGACCAGACCGCGCCGCAACGTGCCAATGAGATGTTCGAAATTCGAATCGCTCGCCGGCTCAGCGGAAAGGTACTCGAGCGCCAGAAAGCCGTGAATGGCGCAGTGCGTGCTGCGGGCTGCGAACTCAGATTGATCTGACTCGAAACCCATGGCTGCGTACACCAGAGCAAAGGTGTCGACGACGGAGCGATTGGCGACCAATAGTCGATCGTCGTCGACCATCGGCGGCCGCAAGGTCGAGGCGAACTGGCCAGGGTGCTCCATGGCGAAGCCTCGATAGGCCACCGCCATTGAGACGAGCGCCACGTTTCCCTGCGTACCGATCGCTGCAGTCCGAAGAGCCTGCACCAATTGGTGCGTCACGGCAACGGCAATTTGGTGATGGAGCCCATCGAGTCCTGCGCAGTGGTTGTAGAGCGCAGAGGTCGCAACTCCGAGATCAGCGGCTACCGACGAGAGGCTCACTGACCCGAACCCTCGTTCGTCGGCGATCTGGCGGGCCCGCTCGACGACCAAATCCTCCGACAACCGCTGGCGTGCCATGGTGAGACACCATAGGCCAGAGCGAATCATGTAGTCCACTATTGACAGTTACTCACCATTTATGAAAGACTTTCAGTTATTGACGAATACCGTCACTACCTGCCGATCAGGCAAAGGAGACCAACATGCTGATGCAAAACGACCCCTTCTTCGAGTCCCTCTTCCGTGGGGCCCCCCGATCCGACACCCACCGCGTACCGATGGACGCCTATCGCCGCGGCGACAACGTCTGGGTCCACATCGATCTGCCCGGAGTTGCGGCCGACAGCCTCGACATCAGCGTCGAGCGAAGTGTTCTGACCGTCACCGCTGAACGCAACTGGCAGCAAGAGGACAGCGATCAGACCTATCTCACGGAGCGTTCTCAGGGGAGCTATCGCCGCCAAGTCCATCTCGGCGAGGCGCTCGATGCCGACGGCATCGAGGCTGACCTCGCCGATGGCGTCCTGACGCTGCGAATCCCTGTGTCGGAAAAGGCGCAACCCAGGAAGATCACCGTCGGTACCGGTCAGAAGGCCATCGACGTCGAGACGGTCACCGGCTGAACACAGTCGACGGGACCACCCGCTGATCCGCGTTCAAACCCCGGGTTTGTCACCGTCACTTTCGACCTCCTCAGCCCCCGGTTTCGTCGGAGCTTTGCTCAACAACGGCCCTCGGGGGCGTGTAGTCGTGTTCCTGGACATCACCGGGAATCGTTGGGATCTCCTCGGCGACTGATCCCGGCGGTTCCCCGCTTGGTCGCCAGGGGGGAAATCTCGGGGCGGGGTGACGGTTGGGGGCCTGAGCAGCGAGACTGTCGCGATGCGTATCGGTCCGATCGAACTGTCGTCGCCGGTGATCCTGGCTCCGATGGCCGGTGTCACGAACGCGCCATACCGACGGTTGTGTCGTCGGTTCGGAGGCGGGCTCTACGTGAGCGAGATGATCTCCGCCCGGGCCCTTGTCGAGGGTTCGGACAAGACCGAGCGCTTGGCCAGCTTCGATCCGGACGAGTCACCCCGCTCGCTGCAGATGGCCGGCGTCGACCCGTACTACGTGGGCGAGGCCGTGCGCTACCTCGTCAGCGAAGGCCGGATCGATCACCTCGACCTCAACTTCGGCTGCCCCGTTCGTAAAGTCACTCGCAACGGCGGAGGGGGTGCACTCCCCTACAAGCGGAAGCTGTTCGGCGCGGTGGTTGAGGCAGCCATCGCTGCCGCGTCACCAGCCGGGGTCCCCGTCACCATCAAGTACCGCGTTGGCATCGACGACGACCACGTCACCTATCTCGACACTGGGCGCATGGCAGCCGACCTCGGTGTCAGTGCCATTGCTCTCCACGGACGGACCGTGGCCCAGCTCTATTCCGGGACAGCCGACTGGACAACGATCGCGGCATTGAAGCAAGCCATCCCTGACATCCCGATTCTCGGGAACGGCGATATCTGGGCCGCCGACGATGCGGTGCGAATGATGGCCGAGACCGGCTGCGACGGGGTGGTGATCGGCCGCGGCTGCCTCGGGCGACCGTGGCTCTTCGGTCAACTCGAAGCGGCGATCGCGGGCGACGAAGTGCCTGCCCATCCAACGACTCACGAAGTGATTCCGGTGATGATCGAGCACGCGCGGTTACTCGTCGAGTGGATGGACGACGAAGGTCGAGGCGCCCGAGAGTTCCGAAAGCACACCGCCTGGTACCTCAAGGGCTACCCGGTAGGCGGCGAGCTCCGGGGCAAGCTCGGCAACATGAGCTCTTTGGTCGAGCTCGAGCAGCTTCTCGGGCAGATCGAGGATCACCCGCTGCCGCCGGAGAACTATCGAGTGGCTCGAGGGCACACGAGGGGCCCGCAGTCGGTGGCGCTTCCCGACGGTTGGCTCGACGACCCGTTCGACGATGGTCTGGCCAATCCCGACGGCGACTCTGCCGCCAGCGGCGGCTGACCCCCAACCGGGGGCTGAGAACCGCGAAAGTGACGGTGAGGAACCCGGGGTTCGGAGAGAACGGTCGGTCAGGGGCGGAGGAGGGTGAGGGTTGTGGCTGCGTCGTTCAAGAAGTTGGCACCAACACCAGGCAGCACGCCCCAGAGAATCGCCGCAGCAACAGTCACCAAGAGCACAACAAGCACCGACGGAGGAACATCGAGCGGCTCAGCAGCACCGAGTTCAGCACCCGCATCAGGATCGTCGAGGCTGGAAGCAGCAGCACCGACCGACGATGCAGCCTCCATCTCATCGCTGACGGCTGCATCAACCGATGCGTCGCCGAGCTCGTCGGAACTCATGAACATGGTGACCACGAGCCGGAGGTAGAGATAGGCAGCAACAGCAGCCGCCAGCATCGCAACACCGGCCAGCCAGTAGCTCTCGTCGCTTGCTGCCGCGGCGATCACCCGGAACTTGGCGAAGAACCCGGAGGTGAACGGGATGCCAGCCTGAGCAAACAGCAAGACCGTGAACAAAGAGGCCAGCAGCGGCTCGCGGCTGGCGAGGCCCCGATACGTGCTGATGTCATGGGCTCCGTCACCACGGCCACCAACGACGGTGATCACGGCGAAGCTGCCGATCACGGTCAGCGAGTAGGTGAACAGGTAGAACAAGATCGCCGAGCTACCGAGAATGTCGGTGTCAACATCCTGTGCCGCGCTGTGGAGACCGACCAGCATGAATCCGGCGTGGGTGATCGACGAGTACGCCATCATCCGCTTCACGTTGGTCTGAACGACGGCGAAGAACGCACCGATCACCAGCGTGAGCATGGCCATTGCCGCGATGACCGGCAGCCACTCCTCGCTGACACCCTCGAAGCCATAGAGGAACACTCGAAGGAAACCGCCGAAGGCAGCAACCTTCACCGCCGAAGCCATGAAAGCAACGATCGGGCTCGGGGCTCCCTGGTAGACGTCGGGTGTCCAGATGTGGAAGGGAGCGGCGGACACCTTGAACCCGAAACCCACCAACAAGAACGCAATACCGACGAGCAGCAGGGACGCATCCTCGGCCGGCACCTGGCCGTTGATTCCAGTGGCGAACAGGGCAGCGTCGATGTCGCTGAGTCGGGTCGAGCCGGTGGCCCCGTAGACCAAAGCAATGCCGTAGAGGAACACGGCCGATGACAGGGCCCCGAGCACGAAGTACTTGAATCCAGCTTCCTGCGATTCGGAGCGTCGTAGATGCAGAGCAGCGAGGACGTAGACGGCGATCGAGAGGATCTCGAGACCAACGAACGAGACGATCAGATCCTCGGCTGAGGTCAACAGCACGCCCCCCGAGGCCGAGAGCAACACCAACGCGTACCACTCGGGGCCCTCGAGGCCTTCCCGACGGGTGTAGTCATCGAGCAGGAACGCCGTCAGCACCACGGCAATGCAGATGATTCCCGTGATGAAGAGCGTGAAGTTGTCGACAACGATGGCCCCAGCGAGGACGTAGAACTCCCGACGCTCACCGAAGTCGCTCTGATCGTTCACCCGCCTGACGATGAATGGAATGAAGAATGCGGCCGTGATGGCAGACGCTGCTGTGAACGCAGCCGGGAAGGCGCCGGTACGCGTACTCGGGGCCAGCGACGTGATCGTGATCAGGATGATCCCGGCAAGAGCCAAGATGGTGAACGGCCAGATCAGCGACCACTCGATGTTCGGAGTGACGATCTCCTGCGCTTGGGCGAGCACGCTCATTCGTCTGCCCCCTCGGATTCTTCGCCCTCTTCGGCTTCCTCAGCCGCCTCTTCGCGAGCCTCGAGGACTTCGGTCAGTTCGTGGGTCCCGGCTGGTTCGGGCGGCGCCTCGGGCTCATCTTGGTTGAAGTCGTCGACGTTGGCCTCGATGTGTTCGATCAACGCGTCAACAGAAGGCTCGATGCGTTCCAACATCGGTTTCGGGTACACGCCGAGGAAGACGATCAGGGCGAGGAGTGGAGCGATCGACAAGAACTCGGAGAATCGAAGGTCGCGCATGGTGGCGTTCTCGCCATCGGCTGTCCCATGGAACACTCGCTGGTAGGCCCAGAGCATGTAGAGCGCAGCGAGGATCACGCCGGTGACCGCAACGACGGTCCACCATCGGGCGCTCTGGAACCCGCCGAGGAGGATGAGGAACTCGCCGACGAAGCCGTTGAGCCCGGGAAGGCCGATGCTCGACAGCATCACGAGAGTGAACACACCAGCCATGAACGGCGCCGACTTCTGCAGCCCACTCAGAGCAGAGATCTCCCGAGTGTGACGCCGCTCGTAGATCCAGCCGACCAGCATGAACAGCGCACCCGTCGAGAGGCCGTGGTTGACCATCTGGATGACAGCGCCGTTCAGGCTCTGCGTGTTCATGGCGAAGATGCCGAGCACGATGAAGCCCATGTGGGCGATAGACGAATAGGCAACGAGGCGCTTCAGGTCCTTCTGCATCGTGGCGACGACCGCGCCATAGACGATGCCGATCACACCGAGTGTGAGGAAGATCCACGCCAGGTCGAACGAGGCCTGAGGGAAGAGGTACAGCCCGAATCGGATGTAGCCGTAGGTGCCCAGCTTGAGCATGACACCGGCGAGAATTATCGAGCCAGCGGTCGGCGCCTCGGTGTGAGCATCGGGCAGCCACGTGTGGAGCGGAAACAGCGGCACTTTGACTGCGAAACCAAGAGCAAACGCCAGGAAGATGAGCGTCTGCGCGGTATCGCCCAGCGCCTGGGCTTCAGCCAGCTCGACCACGTTGAACGTGAGGGGGTTGCCGGTGTTCCGAGCGGTGAGGAACGCAGTGGAAACGAGACCGACCAACATGAGGGCCGAGCCGGCCATCGTGTAGAGGAAGAACTTGAGCGATGCGTAGACCCGGTTGCCGTGACCCCACCCGCCGATGAGGAAGTACATCGGGACCAGCACGATCTCGAAGAACAGGAAGAACAACAGCAGATCGAGGGCCACGAACACGCCCATCGATCCGGCCATCAGCACCATGATCCACATGTAGTACTGCTTCGGATCGTGATGGGGATCGGTGGCCATGATGGCGATCGGGAACAGCAGCCCGGCCAAGACGATGAGGAACAGGGAGATGCCGTCGACAGCGAGGAACCACGAGAGTCC
>CAZYLX010000129.1:0-7492 GCA_964648595.1 uncultured Acidimicrobiaceae bacterium | reverse complement strand
GGCTTGGTCGGTTCTGCAATCCCGGCGTTGTTGACCATGACGTCGAGGCCGCCGGGCAGGAGCTCGTCGAAGATCACGTCGAGCTGCGTGCTGGAACTCACATCGCACTGCCAGGAGGTGATGCTCGATGGCAGGGTCGATAGGGCATCAGCGTCGATGTCGCAGGTGAACACCTCTGCGCCGACAGCATCCATGGCCAGCGCGGTGGCCCGCCCCATGCCGGCGCCGCCGGCCGTGATGAAGGCTCGGCGGCCCTCCAATGAGATATGCATGGCTGCTCCAGTCAGGTCTTGTTCACAGACAATGGCTCGTCGAGAGCGATCTGGTCGCATCCTTCGAGGCATCGATCGGGCCCCGTAGCTATTCGCCGAGCGGATCGACGCATGTCCGCTGGCGGGGTCCTTGATCGCCTGACACAGTTGTTGGACACCCCCCACCCACAATCGAGGGATCATGACCGAACTCGCCGACTCGACGATCGACCTCCTGCAAAACCTGATCCGCAACGCATGCGTGAACGAAGGGACCGTCGAGTCGGGCAATGAGCTCCGATCCGTCGATCTGCTCGACAGCTACCTGTCCGGACCGGGCCTCGACCTCCAGCGATACGAACCTTCGCCCGGTCGCGGCTCGCTCGTTGCTCGCATCGAGGGATCAGACCCCTCCGCTCCGAAGATCTGCCTCATGGGACACACCGATGTAGTGCCGGTGAACCTCGATGGGTGGGACAACGACCCGTTCGGGGGCGAGATCATCGATGGCGAACTGTGGGGTCGCGGTGCGATCGACATGTTGAATCTCACGTCGTCGATGGCCGTGGCGTTCAAGAATCTCGCAGACACCGGGTACCAGCCGCGTGGCGACCTGATCTACTTCGCTGTGGCAGACGAGGAAGCCGGAGGGACGTGGGGCGCCAAGTGGATGCTCGACAATCAGCCAGACGCCGTCATGGCCGACTACGTCCTGACCGAAATGGGCGGGTTCGGTTTCACGCACGCAGATGGGCGCGCGGTCATCATCAACGTCGCCGAGAAGGGCTCGGGTGGTGTTCGCCTTACCGTGAAGGGAACACCCGGGCACGGATCTATGCCGTTGGGCGCGGACAACGCTTTGTTGAAGGCAGCCGAGGTGTTGAGGCGACTCGGCGGCCATCGGCCGATGCCACAGCTCGATGATCTCTGGGCTGGGTTGCTCGACACACTGGGCATCCAAGGCGACGCAAGGACTGCGCTGATGGACCCCGAGCGAGTGTGGGACACCGCCGTTGCCTTCGGAGGGTTGGGGGGCAAGCTCCTCCACGCTTGTTCACATATGTCGATCTCACCAAACGTGGTCCAAGGCGGCCAAAAGCTGAATGTGATTCCCGACTCGGTCAGCATCGATGTCGATATCAGAACTCTTCCGGGCCAAGACGCCGACTATGTCCGTCAAGAGCTGACCGATGCGATCGGCGACTTGGCCGATCACGTCGAGATCGAAATGTTGAGCGATCAACCGTCGTCCAGATCGCCCCAAGACACCCCGATGTGGGGCGTGATCGAACGAGCAGTTCGGGCCGCCGACCCGGAAGCGAGAGTGCATCCCGGCCTCATCGTTGGAGGCACCGACGCCAGGTTCTACCGGCCGAAGGGGGCGGTCGTCTACGGCGCCGGCATCTTCTCACCCGACGTCGACATGAACGACTTCGGGTCTCGTTTCCACGGCAACAACGAGCGCATTGACCTCGAGTCACTCCGATTGGTCACAGATTTCTGGGGCAGAATCGTTCGCGGTTTCGACGAGCTTGGCGTCGCTTGATTCAATCAACACTCCGGAATCACATGCGATGAGGCCGAGCGAGTGAGACGGTTGATGGTGGCCACCTCAGAGTTGGCCGGCTTGGCCCGTCCCAAAGATTCCGTAGATTCGCGGGACGTGGTACTGCAACATGCTGGCTGCGTTCTGTTGATTGTGAGTTCTTGACCGGCTCCGGCCTGTGTGGAACTCTCGCCCTCTGGGAAGGGGTCAACATGACCGAGACCGCAATGTTGCCGCACGACGTCGTCAACTCGGACGTGTACCCGGTCGGGGACTTTGCCGACCCGAAGCGGGCCGCCCTGGTCAAGCGTTGCCGGGCCGAGCTCGACGCAAACATGTACTGCGTACTGCCAGAGTTCGTCCGGCCTCGAGCACTCGCCATGATGGCGGCCGAGGCAGCGCAGCTGCGACCCCAAGCCAACGACAACCGTGGCCGTCGTAACTGCTACCTCCAGCGTCGACTCGATCCAGCATTCGACGACCAACACCCACGCAATCTTCTGACCGATTCCAGCACCCGCCTGATTGCCGCCGACTTGATCCCGTTGGACTCACCACTCCGGGCGCTCTATGAGGACGAAGGCGTGCGCATGTTGGTTGCCGACATCGTCGGCGACGATCCGTTGTTCGAGAACGCCGATCCCTATCAGCCGCTCAACTACGTCTGCTACGAAGAAGGCGATCAGTCCTCATGGCATTTCGATTCGGTCAACGCGTTCACCATGACGCTGATGCTGCAGGCATCTGATGCCGGCGGCGACTTCCAGATCTCACCGAACACCCGATCCGACGATGACCAGAACTACGCGCACGTGCGCCGGGTGCTGACCGGAGAGCGAGACGACACCATTGTCTCAGTCGCTCGGGAACCTGGTGCGCTGTGCCTCTTCCGGGGCTGCAACTCGCTCCATCGCGTCTCTCCGGTCGAAGGGTCGACGTTGCGAACGATGGGTGTCCTTGTTTACGAGACCGAGCCGGGAGTCCTCGGTGACCCCGAGGTCAACGAAACGATCTACGGCAGCCGTGTGGCTGGGTGACGGTCGCGGCCAGCCATCTCGACGGTCTTTGATCGAGCGCGCCCCGTCAGCTGGGTAGTGGTGGTGGCGTTGCGGTCTCAGAAGGAACGGAATCGTCAGCGGCCATGATGGCGATGGCTCTCGTCGCTACTGGTCTTCGGTGACCGGTCTGATCGCCGGCTCGGTGGTCTTCTGCCTGACTGCGAGTTGGAGCGGCAGGATTGCCCAGCATGGCACCTCGCGAAGCCAGTTCTGAACTCTGCCACCTCGCGCAGGAGCGGTCGTGATGACCGTGGCGAGCTCTTTCCGGAGTCTCCACCTGAAGGCCGCTGCGGCTCGCGGTGCGTGCCATCGGGACGTCACCACGAGTACCTCAGTTGCCCCGGTCCGAACGACGTCGTCGATGGCGTTTGTGGCGTTGCCAACGGTGGTTCTTGCATCGGGATCGACCACGAGTTCACGGGCGAGCCCGGACCAAGCTGCGGCCATGAGTTCTGCTTCGGAACGTGTCCCGGGCACGCGGGCCCAACCCGAGAGAACGACAACGTCGTCTTCGGTGGCGATCGTTCCGGCGTGGGCGAGGCGTTCTCGACAGATCGGATGGAGTTCGCCCCGGCCACCGTCGGAGTAGCCCAGCACGACGATCAGCCGCTGCCGGGGAGCGGTCACGATCGGCGACGTCGTACATTGAAAAACAGCAGTGTGGCGATCACGGTCGTAACGAGCCCGACCGCCTTCTTGCCCTGGAGCTTCGACTCCCCACCCGCTCGGGGCCGCATGTGGACAGCGACCTCCTCGACTCGAAGACCTTCCTGCTTCAGCCGCATGAGTGCCTCGACCTCGGGCGCTCCGCTGAGGTAGGGCTCCGCCAATACCACCATCGCTTCGGCGTTCGCTGCGATCATCCCTGACGTCGGGTCGTGGAACCGTCGCCCCAATCGAATGCGCATCGCCGTTTGTAAGAGGCCGATTCCGAACCGGCGCGAAGCACTCGGGCGATAACGCTCATCGGCGTAGTCGGCGTCAACCGCAAATCGAGACCCGACGGCGACGTCGCAGGATCCGGATCGAACGAGTTCGAGGAGGCGCCGCAACTCGGTCACTGGATGCTGACCATCGGCGTCAACACGGCCGCAATAGGAGTAACCCCGCGCTTGGGCCTCCTGGTAGCCGGCGGCGATCCCAGCACGAAGACCGCGGTTCTCTCCGAAGGACACGACGATGGCGCCCCGTTCGCGAGCCACGGATGCTGTGGCATCGGTGGACCCGTCGTCGATCACGAGCACGGCCATCCCGGAAAGCTCCTCAGCGAGCTCGTCGAGGACCGCTGGAAGATTCTCCGCCTCATTCCACGCCGGGATGAATACGACTGTGTCCGGTGAGTTCGCCGTCATGAGCAGAGACCAACTTCCGCCTGCGGATGGCGGAGAGCCAGGTTGTATCGCAATGCCATGCTTTCATTCCGTCTGTGACCGAGACCGTGCTGAAACCACACGTCGTCTACCTCCGGCGATAGTTGATGCTGAACAGATCTTCGGGCATGACTCTCGCACGTGCACCCAGGCGGCGAAAGTGCGACGCGTGGCTGCGGTCAGTGGGCGTGAGGTGCAGTGAGCGGTAGCGCAAACGGACAATCGTTCTTCAACCATTGCTTTGTTCCTCGATACGCCCGGTCCATGAGTTCTTCGGTTTGTGAGAAGTCGATCGGCGTGACCGAGATCGGGCAGGGCGGAGGGATCAGGTGGACCGGCACCGGATAGTCCCGACTGCGGGTCTCGAGTATCAGACGTTGTTGCACCAGAAGACCGATTCCGTGGAGTGCCAGTGCCAGCGGGTTCGATGGCGGCTCGGCCAAGCCGCACGAGTAGCCAGTGGAGAGCACCCACACCTCGGTCGCGCCGGCGTTGATCGCTGTGGTGATCGGCGTGTTGTTGGCGATCCCGCCGTCGATCAGGAGCTGGCCGTTGAGCTCGACCGGTGGGAACACGCCGGGCAAGGCAGCACTGGCCAACATCGACTCGACAGCGGGCCCCCGGTCGAGTTTCACCTCGGCACCGGTGAGGGCGTCAGCCGCCATCACGATGAATGGCAGCTCTGCCTGTTCGATGCGCCGAAAGGCAACAGTCCGTTCCAGCAGACGCCGGAGTCCACGAGCCGACGACATGTTTGGACGGCGTCCGAGAACGGCTCGGATTCCGTGCAGCGGCGAGAGGGGGAAGATGTCGGATCTTCCGAGCCCTCGCCACACTTCGGCGAGACCATCCGGGTTTCCGCCACCGGCGAACCAGGCTCCGTTGAGTGCGCCGACGGAGGTACCGGTCACGAGGTCGGGCCGGATGCCCTGCTCATACAGCGCTCGAGCCATGCCCACCTGGATCGACCCGAGGGCAGCTCCACCGGAGAACACGAAGGCGACGGTCATGGTTCTGTCAACGCGGTTGGAGCGCAGTTCCTTCCGCAAGCAGGACTCATCGGCAGCCCGGTCGGTCAGCATGGGCCCGACTGATCCCCGGGCCAAGCCTGCGTTAGGGACTGGTCAAGGCCGCGACCTCTCGTCGGGTCTCGGGTCTTGACTGGTCGGTTGTGGTTGTTCTGCCCGGCTTTTCGAACTCGGGCACACTTGGACTGCCCGGTCTCCCGGGATCGGCATCTCGTGCCGGTTGACGATCGGGCTTGGTGGTGGCCCAGAGCGACTCCTCGCCGGGCCGCCGTTGCCATCGCCGCTCGTGCTGATGATGGTGATCGCTATTCGAGGATCGGCCGTCAACGAGAGATGGTCAATGGATTTCGAGCGTGCGGTCGGCCCCGAGCCAGAGCCGCCACCCGTCGTCGTGAACCATGTGGTGATGCTTCGAACACAGCGGAACCAGGTTCATCAGATCGGTGGGCCCGCCGTGTTCCCATTCGTGAATGTGGTGGGCCTGCGTCCAGGTGATCGGCCGATCGCAGCGGTCCCACACACAGGTGGCATACATGGCCTTGAGCGCAGCCCATTGCCGTGGTGTTGCCGTGCGGTGCTTCCGGCCGACATCCAGGGGGATCCCGGTGTCGTCGAGGGTGACTCCTTGGATCACGCTGTCGCAGAGGTAGCGGTCGATCACGGCGACCGGCAGCTCGACCCCCGCATCGGTTTCGCAGACGGTGCGGCCGTGCGGACCGTCGGTGAGGGTTGCCTGATCGACCAGGACGGAAATCGCAGGCCTGCCCGCTGAGCCTTGAGCTCTCCCGAGGAGTTCGATGAGAGCGTCGAGCTGTAGGGCAGATCCCTTCGTGACCGATTCGCCGCCGGGTTTGGCTGTGGCGGCCAGGGTCGAGGTTTCGTCCTCGATCGCCGTCCGAATATTGGCGAATCGCTCGAGATCAGCGGTGATGTACAGATGACCCATGCCGTCGGGGTCCTCCCACAACTTCAGCGATGAGCGGGCTCGTTGTTGCTGGAGGCGAGTCATGCCGTGGTCGGCTCGAGAGTCGTCGACGAGCGTCCGGGCGAACGTGTCGACGGGAAGCTTGGTGGCAGCGGCGGCGAGCTCGGGACCGAGTTGGTCGAACAGCTCGGCCTCGTCGGTCGAGAGACCTTTGCCGTCCCGAGTGACGGCATCGAGATGCTCGCCGGAGATGTTGCCGGCGGTCAGCGCGTGACCCAGATCGGGCATCCGTTCGGCCACGTCAGCCCGCTTGGCTTCTTGGCGGGCCTGGCGGCCTGACACCCGGCCCTACAGCGTGGCGCTTGGATCGTCGTCGGACTTTTCGGCTTCAACGGCGATGGCCATCCTGAGCGCAGAACATCGCGCTTCGATGCGACGCATCGAAGCCGTGATGTGCGGCAGACCCAATGGATCGATGGAGGCGAGGTCGCTTCCGCTCAACAGAGCCTCGACCTGGGCGAGCCGATGCACGATCGAGGCAACGGCTGGTGAATCGCTCGACATTGACGGCTCCTTCCACGCTCCAGATCGAAGACGGCCGGCACTTCCTGCCAGACGTTCGAGCTCTTGGACGTTCCCTGTTGGAGATGGAAGCCGAAGCTTCGAGCGATTCCTTCACGGTAACAGAACAGATGTTCGAGCACAAGAAGAAGGATCGGAAATAAATGTAGAAGAAGTAAGACAACCCCGTACATCCCCAACGCCGTGGACGAGCCATCGGAATGGATTGCCACATCAGTCGTGTGTATCGGAATGCGTCGCCCCCTCGACCGGGTTTGCGAGGCATGGACCCTGTACCGACAACGGGTTGGCTGGCCAAGTGCCTTGGCAATTCGACCGCCTCCCCGTTGGGTGAGGACGACTTGGAGGCCCTTCTCGCGGTCAGCCGTGTGAGACGGGTTGGCGCCGACGAGTTGTTGTTCGCCCGTTCCGAAGCCATCCAGGACGTCTACATCCTGGAGAAGGGGAAGGTGGCGCTCACCCGGACGAACAGCGATCGGGTCCCGATTCTGCAGGTTCTCCACGCTGGCGATGTGTTCGGTGACGTCGGCCTCTTCCTCGGTGAGCCAGCCCCCGTCGATGCTGTTGTTCTGGAGGACGCCGTCGTGCTCTGCATTTCCGGTCCGGAGCTCGTGCGATTGCTGTCGACCCGTCCGCGGGTCGCGATGCGTTGGATGGTGTCCATGGCGGCTCGCTTGGCCGAGAGTCAGAACCGTCTCGAGGAGTTGCTCGCTGGTCCGCTCGACCATCAGC
>CAZYLX010000128.1:0-7618 GCA_964648595.1 uncultured Acidimicrobiaceae bacterium | reverse complement strand
GGCCCGGTTGGTGATGGCCCGCCAGGGTGCTTCGTTGATCTGCACCATGCCTTCAGGTGACAGCTCGGTCATGGCGATACCCATGGTTCCGATCATCCAACTCCGACCGATGGTCGGGGTGGAGAAGCGGGTGCGAACCATCGAAGGCATGCCGGAGTAGGCGTAGAGCGCAGCTCCGACAACGCCGAAAGCGATGGTCACCCACGACATCGAGAGCCCGTCGTACAACAGCAGCGTTCCGGCCACGAACAACACCATCCCGACCGCGGTGTAGAGGCGCGGGATGTTGGTTTGGATGTCGACGGCGAAAGCAAGAATCGCAAGGATCAGCAACACCAGACCGAGCGGACGAACGGGAAGCACCCCCAGGCCGTAGCTACCGAGGCCGAACAATCCAGCGGCGATCACTCCAGCGACGCCGACTCCTGCCGTGTAGAGCTCGAACACGAGGAGCATCATTCCACCAACGAAAAACAGGTAGGCCACCTCAGGGCTGGCCGCTGTGTGGAAAAGCTGCCCGGAGATCGTCAGCTGGCGGAACTGGGCCTGGCCGAGCTGCGCCGGATCCTCGATCGACGGCGTTGGCGCCTGGAATCCCTGCACGTTGCGGACGAATTCTCGCAGGACCGAATTCGACTCGATCGACCGTTCCAAGGCGAGTTCGTTGCCTGGATCGGCAACGCTGTCACCGGCGTCCGGCGAGATCCCGAGCAACACAACGTCGCTGGCTCCAATCGAGGCGTCTTGCAACCGTTCTGTTGCGGGCCCGAACGCTGCATCGAACTCCGTCGGTGGGAGACGGACATCACCGGTATTGCCGATCTGGGAACCAGCAGCAACACCGACGACATCGAGAACACCGAGCAACTCTGCAGCCCCACCAAAGGCAACGGCCCCACTCGGTCCAACCCATCCGAGCGTCTGCAGGTCGGTGTCGCGAAGTCGTTCGGCCAGTTCGAGGAACCGTTCGTCATCGAGAACGCTGTCCTTCGAGTCGACTTGGAGGAGCACCGCGAGCGCGCCATCGGCCTCGGCCGAATCCAGCTCTTTGATGAGGAAGTCGAACAACACCGGGTCGATCAGACCCGACACTTCGAGAATCCGAATCTGGCCCGCCCCCGAGCTCTCGGCGCCCGCTTGCGCGAGTCCGTCCTCGGAGCGGCGGTCCTGGGCGGACACCGCGGATCCGAAGATCATCAAAACCGATCCGAAGGCGACAAGCGCCGCCGCTAGCCTCGTTGCGAGTGACCGCCGTTGACTTCTTTTCTGCATCGAGAGTCCTGATTGTCGCGGGCAAAGGGGGCGTCGGCAAGACAACGGTAGGGGCAACCATCGGGATCGCGGCGGCTCGAGCCGGCTTACGCACACACGTTGTCGAGCTGGAGGGCCGCAGCAATCTCGGCATCCCGTTCGGCGTCGACGAGCTGACGCACAAACCGACCACCCTCATCGAGGAATCGGAGGACACAGCGGTGCTTCGGGGAAGCCGGCTCACCCCGGATCAAGCCCTGGGTGACTATCTGGTCGATCACGGCCTCCGCATCGGTGGGCGCCTAGCCAAGTTCAGCGCAATCGAGCTGGTCACGACCACGGCACCAGGCATCCGGGACCTGCTGACGCTTGGCAAGATCAGGTCCCTCGAGGAGAACGACAAGGACGATCTGATCGTGGTGGATGCGCCCGCCGCCGGTCATGCCATCTCCTTCCTGCGTTCGGCTGCCGGCATGGCATCGTCGGCTCCGAGTGGGCCGATCCGCGATCAGGCCGACCTCGCCTTGGCAATGCTCGCCGCTGCCGAGCGGTGCCGGGTCATGCTCGTGACGCTGCCCGAGGAGACTCCGGTCACCGAGATCATCGAAACGGCGGCCGCCGTCAAGGACGATGTCGGCGTGCATCTCGCTCCGGTCGTCGTCAACAGTGTCTGGCCAGAGATCAAGGGGCTCGAGAAGGCGGCCAAGGAGACGGGGAAGCGAAGTAGTGACGCCCGCGACAACCGCCGGACCGCAGCGGCGTATCGATTGGCGAGACAACAACAGCAGCGAAGCGAGATCGAGCGACTGGCCGCCGGTCTTCCCGAACCCCAGATCGAACTGCCATTCGTCTTCACAACCGATCTCGGCCGAGTAGACCTCGATGGTCTAGCCGACTCGTTCGTTCAGCAAGCGGAGCACGTGTGACATGACCGAACACTTGGCGATTCTCGAGACCAGCCCCGTCATCCTATGCCTCGGCCCGGGCGGCGTCGGAAAGACGACGACCGCAGCAGCCCTGGCTCTCGCCGCTGCGGAGTCAGGGAAACGGGCGGTCGTCCTCACAATCGATCCGGCACGCCGCCTCGCCGACGCGATGGGCCTCGCTGATTCCGGAGGCAAGCAACTCGACAACGCAGCCCGTCAGGTCGAGGGACCGTGGAAGGGTGAACTGTGGGCATCGATGCTCGATGCTGGGGCAACGTTTGACGATCTCATTCGTGAACATGCCGCGACCAAAGAGCAGGCGGATCGCATCATCGGCAATCGCCTGTACCAGAACCTGACGAACACCCTGTCGGGCACGAACGAGTACATGGCCGCTGAGCGCCTCAGAAGCCTGCACCTCGACGATCGGTTCGATCTGGTCATCGTCGATACTCCCCCGTCGAAACACGCCTTCGACTTCCTCGACAGCCCGGGCCGACTCACACGATTCTTCAACCACCGTCTCTACAGGTCGGTGTTGGCACCGAGACGAGGACTGCTGAAAGTGATGAACTCAGCGACAAGCTTGATGATGCGGGCCCTGAGTCGCATCGTCGGCGCAGCATTCGTGGAGGACGTGATCGACTTCTTCGATGCATTCGAAGGGATCGACCGAGGGTTCTCGAAGCGGGCCGGCGAGGTGGCTGAACTGCTGGTCGATGAACAAACGGCCTACGTTGTCGTCAGCGCTGCTCGCCACGATCCACTCCGTGAGGCGATCTGGATCGGTGCCAATCTGCGGGACCGCAAGCGCCGCGTCTCCCTCCTGGTCGTGAATCGTCTGACGCCAGATTTCGATCCTCCCGGCGAGGAGTTCAAGACGCACGCTGCTGCCCAGGCGAACCTCCGCGAACTCAACGCCCTGGCTGCCGCCGAACGTCACGCAGTTGCCGATCTCGCGGCAACGATCCGAGCCGACGCGACCGCGCTGGTCATCGAGGAACCAACGACCGTCTCCGATCTCGACGGAGTCAGCAGCATCGCCACACAACTGCGAGTCGGCCCGAGCGCCTGAGGTCACAGGTTGCCCGGATTCAAGAATCTTGCTTCATCGGCCGACCAGTTCATCATGTTTGGAAGAAAGAGGGCGCGGCTCGTAGCCGCTGACCCAGGAACGCTCGACCTCCGCGCTCAGGTGTCGGATTCCTTCTCGGGACTCGGTGGGCTCCCCGAACACCCCGGGGAGGACGACGGCGAGCGCCGGGAGATGGCGCCGAGCGCCCGCGACCTCCAGTCCAAGATCGACGACAGTGAACGTGAACTGGTGGCGTTCATGGACGAGCTCAACTCCACGTTTGCCAGCGGTCTGGGTTCGCAAGCCGAGCTCCGCCCCTTCTTCATGCTTCCTACGCGCTGTTGGGATACCGAGCACCAGCGCGTGCTCATCGAAATCCTTGGTATCACCCCGGCCCAGCAGTGGAACGTGTTGCCACTCGCTTCGGGCAGCGACCCCGAAAACCTCGAGCTGGCTCGTCACCCGGGCGGCGTCACGACCGATGTCATCGAGATCGCCTCAGGTTTCGTCGAAGAGGCCATCGCTGAAATGCAGGCGGCATTCGAACGAGCGACCTTCACCGGCGACACCGTCGACACCGAAGCGCTCCGGGCGGCCCGCGAGCACGCAAGAACTGACATCATGGCGTTGGCCCGAAAGATCGGGGCCACAGTCGTCGGAGACGACGCGGTCAACTACTCACGAGATCTCTTCTTCAACGACTGAGATCCAAGCGACTGTCGCGTCGGCGACGGCCAAGCTCAGTCCTCGGCGGCTTGCTGCTCATCGAGTGCATCGACACCATCTTCCAGGCTTTCGGTGACGGGAACGATGCGATCGAAACCAGTGGTGTGAAGGAGACGAATCAGGGCTGGCCGGTCACAACTGACGGCGACCGCTCCTTCTGCCTCGCGCACCTTGCGGATCCCGCCGATCAACGCACCGAGGCCGGCGGAGTCCATGAATGGGACATCGGAAAGGTCGATCAACAGCCGTTCAGACTCAGCAAGATTCGTGAGTGCTTCACGGAAGGACCCGACGGTGTAGGCGTCGATCTCGCCCGATGGGCGACACAACGTGTAGTTGTCGGTCTGTTCGATGTGGATTTCGAGCACGGATGGTCCCTCGCAGAACGCTGGAGTTCGAACCAGCCATGCTATCGGTTCATGGTGTTCCACGGTCCTCGGGCTCCGATCTGAAGGCTACGCTTCCCGACGTGAACGGAATCCTCCTTGCCACCGACTCCGACGCCGTCTTCAACGAGGTCGACGCCGCCTTGGCCAGCAACGACGTCCCGGTGTACCGAGTCCGTGCTGGGAGCCATGTCCTGCCCGCCGTCCTCGAGCTGGATCCCGCACTGGTTCTACTCGATCTCCAGATCGGCAACATGGGTGGCGTCGCCACCTGTCTGGCCGTCAAACAAGAGGTCGGATTCGACCGCCTGGTCGACCGACCGGTCGCTCTCCTGCTCGATCGAGCTGCCGACGTGTTCCTCGGACATGGCTCAGAAGCCGACGGGTGGCTGGTGAAGCCGCTCGACCCGCTCCGTCTCCGCCGATTGGTGAAACAGCTTCTGGCCGGCGAGTCGATTTTCGAAGGCATTTCCGCATCGGCCTGAGATAACCTCTCGGGTCTGAAGCCATACGGGTTGTGGCGCAGCTTGGTAGCGCGCCTCGTTCGGGACGAGGAGGTCGGGAGTTCAAATCTCCCCAACCCGACCATCGAGAGCCCTGGCCAGGGTGAAACACCTCTGGCCAGGGAAGTCGTTCCGACCGTTTTCACTGTCGGGCGGTCGCTACACCTTGGTCATCAGTACAGACCACATAAGGGGAAGACGTTCTCGGCCCTCAGCGAGTCGGTACATGCCGTCCTTGCCGAGTTGATTGACGGGTCCGGCCGGCCATTCGAGTGAGTCGTATTCCTCGATCTGGTCGATACGGAGACCGACGTCGATGAGGGCTTGGAGAACCTCGGCTATCCCATGGTTCCAGACATATTCCTGGGGACTGGTCAGAACTCCGTCACCGGCGTAGGTGGCCTCCTCAGAGAACAGCAGGGGTTCGGCCCGATTGAAGTAGGGGAATCTGATGACAAGATCATCGTCGTCTCTTTCATCATCCAGGGCCCACATGATGGGATGACACTCCCTCATATAGAAGAACCCGCCTTTGTCCAGGAAAGATGACACCACTGAGGCCCAACCCTTGATATCGGGCAGCCAGCAGATCGCCCCAACCCCGGTGTAGACAACGTCGAAGATCTCGGGCACCACCGACGGGGCGTCGTACAACTCGGAGACAACGAACCGGCCCGGGGTCCCACATTCAGTACTGAACCGTTGGGCTGCTTCGATTGATTTCGTCGAGAAGTCCACCCCAGTGACCTCCGCTCCGAGACGAGCCAACCCAAGCGTGTCGGTTCCGATATGGCACTGCAGGTGGATAAGCCGCTTGCCGGAGACCGTCGGCATCTTCTCGGCGTCAAAGGAAACGACCTCGCCTACGAAGTCGGGATCGTCAACGAAACGGTCCAATCCGTAGACCTCGGAGCCGTAGTGGCTTTCGACCCGTGAATCCCAGTTGGCCCGATTGACTTCTCGGTAGCGGTCGAGCGGCATCGTTTGAGTATGGCGCGGCGGCACACGACCAGCATTGAGGCCGGCACCAGCGACCTCCCGACGAACCGAGATATCCCGGCAATGACGCGGGTGGAGTTTCGGGGATTCGTCGGAGAATGGCTCGGCGATCGGCAAGGCAGAGCCCACCACGGCCACCTTCAAGATGGCCGCGACTCGTCGGTCCCTCCCGATGCACCTACCGTGGAGAGATGCTCGGAGAACTTCTCGCCGCTGTTCGCAGCCAAGGCTCCAGCATGTTGCGCGGCGCAATCGCCGGGGACGAAGGCCTGCAACCGGAAGAGATGGCCAGCGCTGACGACCTCGGCCTGTACGGCCCGGACAGCATCGTGTGGAGAGTCCACGGTGACTCAGCGATGCTCATCGGTGGGCTGCGATCGCTCATGTTGCAGACCCTGCACCCCTTGGCGATGGCCGGTGTCGCCGAGCATTCCGACTACAAGGCCGATCCATGGGGTCGACTGAACCGGACTGGCCGTTTCGTCGGTGCGACCACCTACGGCTCAACCAAAACTGCTGAACGGGCGATCGAGGTCGTGCGCCGCGTACACAAGCGAGTCACCGGCACAGCACCCGACGGGCGCCCATACGCCGCCAACGATCCGCACCTCCTCCTTTGGGTGCATGTCACCGAGGTCGACAGCTTCCTCCGAGCGTACGAACGCTACGGCGAGGGTCGCCTGCGAGACGGAGAGAAGGACCAGTACGTCGCCGAGATGGCCGAGGTCGCCCGTCGGCTCGGGAGCGAGAAACCGCCGGAGTCGGTGGCAGAGCTCGTCGCCTGCATGGATGCATTCCGCAGCGAATGCAAGGCCGGTTCTCAGGCGCGCGAGACGCTCCGCTTCCTCTTGTTCCCGCCGGTCCCTCTGATCCTGCGAGGGCCATACGGCGTACTGACGGCGGGAGCGATCACCCTTCTGCCGGGCTGGGCTCGGCGGGAGCTCCATCTCCCGGTACTTCCCCTCGTCGACCCGCTTGCGGTTCGGCCGGCCGCCGCCGTGCTGACACGTGCCATCGGTTGGCTCATGGCGGCCCACCCCCAAGAGTTTGAGTTGGCCGATCGCCTTCTCATCGAGTGAGACCAGCTCGACATCGGGCGAACGTCCACCGAGGATGACGGCCATGTCGAACGGCGATGAACCGTCAGAGCTGGAGCTCTTGGATGCTGCTCCCGAGAGTGCAGGCATCGACCTCGCCGAGGTTCGCCGCTACCGGCTCGGCAGGGTGCGCGCCGAGATGGCCGAGCGCGACATCAGCACCCTCATTCTGAGTGACGCCGTCAACATCCGGTACGCGACAGGCACCCGGAACATGCAGATCTTCACGTCGAGGAACGCCCCGGCCCGCTATCTGTTGCTCACCGCTGATCGCTCGATCCTCTACGAGTTCACCGGTTGCGAGCACCTGGCACACGGGTTCGACACCGTCGATGAAGTTCGGCCCGCCACGACGGCGAGTTTCGTGGCCGCCGGCCCTGGTATCGCCGCAGCAGAACGTTCGTGGGGCCACGAGATGGCTGCAACGATCGGCGACCTGCTCGGCCCTGGGCGACATCGTGTCGGAGTCGAACGACTCAACGCCAGAGCAGTGGTTGCCCTCGGGGAAGGCGACCTCGAGGTCATCGATGCCCAAGAGCCGGTCGAGATGGCACGCTCCATCAAGTCCGAGGGTGAGGTCGCGTGCATTCGGGCGTCACTACGGATGACCGAAGGGGGCGTGGCCGCTGTGCAGAACGCTCTACGGCCCGGGATC
>CAZYLX010000127.1:0-7650 GCA_964648595.1 uncultured Acidimicrobiaceae bacterium | reverse complement strand
CGGGCCGGATCGGCGAGTTGGAAGAGGCGCCCGAACAAAGCGTCGATATTCCCGAGGATCGCGCGTTCGCTCGTCGAGTGGCGCAACAAGGGGTTGTCCTGTTGCGCAATGAGCTTGTTGGTGGACAGCGGGTTCTCCCCCTGGAACCGTCATCGGTGTCGACGCTGGCTGTCATCGGCCCCAACGTTGATCCCGGAATCATCCAGGGTGGAGGCTCGGCGCAGCTATCGCCGCATCATCTCAGTAGTCCTCTGGAGGGCCTCTCTGATGGCTTTGGCCAGGTCATCGCCGTGCCTGGATGTCGCCGCGAGCGTTACCTGCCGCTTGTGCCTTCCCAAGCGTGGGAGTCAGCCGGCGACCGCCCGCTCGAACTCGAAGTCTTCGCCGGCACTGATCTCGGTGGCACGGTGGTTCAGGAGCGCTCGACGAGGTCGATCGGAGCGATGATCATGGGGGGCGTCGAAGGCCTTCCGAATCCGAATCACTTCTCCAACCGTTGGACCGGCACGCTTCGAATCGACCAGGCGGGGACTCACCGTTTCAGTGTGTTCGCGTGCGGTGAGAGCAGAGTTCTCATCGATGGGTCGGTGGTCGTCGACAACTGGACGTCGCCGACGATGGGAGACGGCTTCTTCCAGATGGCGTCGACCGAAGTTGTGGGATCGGTTGACCTGACGGTCGGTTCGGTTGAGGTTGTCGTCGAGTGGACGAACGACCCAGCGGCTCTGATCGCGGGGCTCAGGTTCGGTTGGCTGGTGCCAACCGACGACGATCAGCTCATGGCCGACGCGGTCGCAGCGGCTTCGTCGGCTGACGCCGCGGTCGTTGTCGTCGGCCTCGACGCCGACTGGGAAACCGAGAGTCATGATCGGCCGATCTTCGGTCTCCCCGGTCGCCAGGACGAGCTGGTGCGTAACGTGCTCGCCGCCAACCCCCGAACCGTCGTTGTGTTGAATGCCGGTGGCCCAGTCGACCTTCCTTGGTTCGAAGAAGCTCCCGCGGTGATGGTTGGCTGGTACGGAGGACAAGAGTTCGGCGGGGCTCTCTGCGACGTGATCACGGGCGTTGTCGACGCCAGCGGTCGTCTACCGGTCACGTTCCCGAAGCACCTCGCAGACGCACCGACCGCTCTTGACGTACCGGGCGACGGCACGAAGCTCCACTACCGCGAGGGACTGTTCGTTGGCCATCGGTGGTACGACGCCCGTTCGATCGAGCCGCTCGCAGCCTTCGGACACGGCCTGTCCTACACCGAGTTCGCCTTTGGTTCGCTCGCCGTAGAGATCGATGCCGATGGGTCCGCACAAGTGTCCTTCGAGGTCACCAACACCGGTGATCGGGTTGGCACGGCGGTGCCTCAGCTTTACATGGCTCCGCCGAGCGGTGCGAACACTCGGCCGGTCCGATCGCTCTGTGGTTTCGGCTCGGTCGTGATCGACCCGGGCTCAACGGTCATCGAGTCGATCAACGTTCCTCGTCGAGCATTTGAGATCTGGACTGAGGATCTGGGTTGGCACATGCCGGCCGGGCCCTACGAGCTCCACCTCGGCACCTCGAGTCGCGCCTTGCTCGGCTCGGTCAGTCTCGAGCGCTGAGCGTGGAAGGCTTCAGCGGTTGGCGGCGACGCACGATCGTCCTTCTGACGCTGATCGCCCTACTCGTGCTCGGGACGACATGGTTTGCCTCGTCCCGCCAAACGGTCGAGACCTTCGCCGACGCCGACCGCATTCTCCTCATCAACGACGCGGGGCCCGTCCGCGTTCGCTCGGTCGCATCCTTCGACGGTGTGCCTGATGAAGGAGCGCTCGACGAAGCAGCGGTGTCCGCCGGCGTGATCGTCCGGTTGTCGCAAAGTTGGTTGGTCCGAGGCCCGCTTCTCGAATCAGAAGCAGACGGTGACTCGTTGGTGGTGCGAGCGACCTGCCAGACCCGATTCCCTTGCCGTGCTGCACTCGAAATTTTCGTGCCTGCAGGAGTCCAGCTGAGCGTGGTCGCGGCAGGGGACATGGTCGAGATCGATACGTTCGATGGGGCGCTGTCGGTGTTCGCCGGCGAGGGCGGTGTTGCACTCGGATCGGTTGTCGGTTCGGTGAGCATCGTCAGCGATGGACCTGTGATCGGTGGGACGCTCGGCCCGGCCGAGCTGACCATCGAGGTCGTCGATGACATCGTTGATTTGAGCTTCATCGATCCACCGATGTTGCTGTCGGTCTCGGCCGGAACTCGCGACGTGAGAATCGACTTGCCCGCAGCCGAGGACTACTTGATCGATGCAACCGCACCCGAGCTCGAGATCGGCGTGGAGTCGAACGAATCCTCAGAACGTCTGATCTCGGTCCGCTCCGATGGATCGGTGTCGATCTCCGCCAGCCGCTGAGAGGCCCGACGACGAGCCTCGTCAAAGGGTTTCTGGTGTGCCGAACACGACATGGCCGTTCTTCGTGGCCACGCCCTCGGCGGCAAGTGCGGCCGCGTGGCGCTCCGGGTCGTGGGGGATCAGCCGTCCCGTCGATGCGACCACCCGCCACCACGGGAGATCGGGCACTCGTCGCAAGACACCTCCGACGGCTCGGGCAGCACCCGGTCGCCCCGCCTCGGCGGCAACCTCGCCGTAGGACATGACGTCACCCGGCTGTGTCGCTTCCAGCACGGCAACAACTGCCGCTTCGAAGTCGGTGAGATCGCCGTCCGCGGTCATTGGCCTATGTGTTCTCGGCCCACCAGCGGTCCAAGCGCTCGTAGAGCTCGCTTTCTGGAAGCTCCCCCTCGGTCCGCTTGACCTCGAGGAGGTGGGCGAGTGCCTTGCCGATGAGCGGTCCTCCGCTGACACCGAAACGGTCCATCACTGCCTCGCCGTCGATCTGTGGCCGTTCGGCGGCTTCTGCGTCTGCCCGTGCCAATTCGACGATTCGTTCTTCGAGTTCGTCGATCAGACGATGGAGTCGTTGTTCCTTGGCCCGATTGCGAGTGGTGCAATCACTGCGGACGAGTTCGTTCAGATCACCGAGCAGGTGTCCTGCCTCTCTGGCGTAGCGTCGGACCGCGGCATCCGACCAGCCGTCGCCGTACCCTTTGAATCGACCCGAGAGGCGGACCAGCTCTGCCACGTTCTTGACTGTTGGTTTGTCGAACTCGAGCTCACGCATCCGGCGCTTGGTGATCTTTGCGCCGACCGCTTCATGGTGGCGGAACGTGACGCCGCCATGTTCGAAGGACCGGGTCGCCGGCTTGCCGATGTCGTGGAACAAGGCGGCCAGGCGAACCGTGAGGTCCGGGCGGGTCTTGGAGGTGACTGCGATGGTGTGGGCCAGGACGTCCTTGTGGCGGTGGATCGGATCCTGCTCGAGCTTCAAGGCCGACAGTTCGGGAACCACGAGGGCTGCGTCGCCGGAATCACACAACTCCCATAGTCCGTCAGTCGGATCGTCTTCGAGGAGAATCGAACAGAGCCGTTCGCGGCCTTCGGTCGGAGTCACAGCCACAGAACTACCAGAGCGGTCGCCCGTTCACTACTTACGCGCTCGAGCGGCGATAGCCGTAGCGGCCCAGGACGGGCCCGGTGATGAGTTCGACGGTTCGACGATCTCGAGCGGGCAGTTCGCTTCGCCAGGCATCGTCGAGGCGGAGGACGACGTCGTCGCCACCGAACCGGAGTGGGTTGCCGGCGATCGAGTGCATTGGGGTCGACAGATGCGCCGTGCTGCCTTCGATGAAGTCGAGCGACATCGCGTCGTCCTCGGCGAGCACGCCCGCGAACCGAGCGACCTCGAGGATGCGACGCTCGGGCTCAGCCAGGACATCTTCGTACCGCAGTCGAAGTGTTGGAATGCCCAACGAAGCCAGCGTGTCGAAGCCGAGGTTGTCCGTGACCCATCGTCCGGCGGTCCGCTTGGCCGAGTATCGCGGCATGATCTCGCCCTCGGTCTCGGGACGCTCAACGGTTTTCATCCATGAATAGGCGACGCCACGGGGATCGCGGACGAGGTGCAGGACGCGAACATCGAGCAAGGGATCAGACGCCAGGAGCGCTGCTGTTGACAGATGCTTCGAGGAGTCGAGCAGGATGATCTCGCTCCGATCGACCCCTCGCGCCGCTGCTGCTACTTCGGCCGACCCGAGGAGGACGGCTTGCATGCCATCCAAGTACTCCCGTTGCGCAGCACTCGTCCGCCCGGACCGGACGGCGTTGAAGATCTGTGGGAGTCGGCGGCTCCGATCCTCGGTCCACCGAAGCTCGATCATTCGCTCGACGTCGACGGCCTCCCATGATTCGAAAGCCTGCTTCCCGACCGCCTGCCAATGTGGGCATCCACTGAAAGGTTCCCCGCATCCACACCGCTCCTGATCGCGAACTCCTCGTTCCCAGATGTGCACCGTCTCGCCGACGCTGAACGTCGCCGGTAGTTCATTGAGCAGCTTCTCGACCAACGTGCTCCCGGACCGGCCGAGGCCTCCGGTGAACAGCACTCTCTGGCGTCCGTCGTTGGCCGCAATCATGAGCTGAATCCTTCCCAGCGCATCGACCGACCGAGATACGACTCGAGTTCGTCAACGTCATCGCGAAGTGCGTCCTCGAGAAAGAGGCGATCCGCTTCATCGATCGGATCCTTGTCCTTCATGTTCCAGGCGGCGAACGCCGCCGGATCATGCGGTGCGAGCCCGAGGAACCCAAGCGTCTGGTCATAGACCGAAGCGGGATCGGCGTACATGTCCTCGGATCTCAGTACCAAGATCTGGTCGGACGGGAAGGCATCGAACCACCGTCGCAGTCCTCGTGCGTACCGACCTTGGTCGGCGTAGGACCAGTGTTGGTGGGCGAAGCTGAGGTAGGAGGGGTCATTGATCATCCGCTCTTCCTCGCCTGCGAGGCGCTCTGGTTCGGCCCGCAATGCATCATGAAGCGACAACGATTCGACGCCATTCCTGGTTCGCTCGGCCCAATGTCCGATCGCGCGGTCGACTGGATGTCGGAGCAGTACGACGATGTGGGCGTTTGGAGCATGGCGCTTTGCTCTCTCCGCAGCGTGGGGGTGATGCAGGTAGTAGGGCGTTGCGTCGCCGATCAGCGGGACGCCGCCGTTCGTTCTCCACGAGCGTTCGTGCACCGTTCGAATAGGAAAGTGCGACCGGTACCAACGATGTCCTTTGCTGTAGTTGACGTCGAAGAAGTAGGTGCCCTTCCGCCGCTCGATCGCCGGATACAGAGGTCGGACGTTGGGATGATCCAACAACCAGCGAGCCATTGAGGTCGTGCCGCCTCGCTTGGCTCCGATCAACATGTAGTCCGGGTCGGCTCGTAGCGAGGCCGTGGCCGATCCGATCGTGCGAAAGCCGGCTTGGGCGGAAGTTGCGATCCGCTTGCGAAAGCTCGTTGGCGCTTCCCAGCGCGATCCGTACGGGGTCATACGCGGTGGTGTGGTCACGCTCAACCGTTGATCGGTCCGGCGCCATCGGTGAGCCGTCCCGGTACACGGCCGGACCGGTTGGCCAGGAACTCGGCGACGACCGCAACGCTGGTTTCTGCCGGCGTCCGCGAGCCGAGGTCGAGACCGATCGGCCCGTGGATCCGCCGGATGTCGACCTCGCCGTTGCCTCGCTCGCTGAGGGTGTTTGTCCGGCGGGTCTGAGTGCCTCTCGATCCCATCCCTCCGATGTAGCCGACGCTCGAGGCCAGGGCAGCATGCAGGATGGGAACGTCGACCGACGCGTCGTGACTCAGGACGGCCAGCGCATCGGCGGGGCCAGCTGTTGCGAGGAAGTCGATGGCGAGATCAACGGATTCGTCGATGATGGTCTCCCAACCAAGCAACGTTCCCTGAGCGCTGATGGCGTCGGCCATCGGGCCGGAGCCGACGATCAAGCACCTGGTGTTCGGGACGACCGTGGAGATCACGACGGTTCCTGCCGGCAAGTCATGCTCGATCGCCGAGGTCGACCCTTCTGCGAGTTGCCCTCGCGCCAACTCGATGGCCGCTTCGGTATCGGGAGTCCCCAGATCGCCGTGAACATCGCGCCGCGTGACGATGAGGTCGCCGCCCTGGCCATCGGCGTACGCAACGAACGCAAGTGGCTGTGCCGATCGGAGGAGGCCGTCGAGCCCGTAGGGGAGATCGGCGACCGGTGTCAGAAGCAGCTCCGCGGACCCACCACAGAGCATTCCTGCCTGGTCGGCAGCCCGGTCGGTGACCGTGGTGCGAAGTGATCGCCGCCCGGCTCCCGTTGCGACCTGCTCCAGAATCGTCGCATCGGCGAGTCCGCCGAGGATCGTCCCGGCGAGAACGCCCTCCTCGACCACGGCTCCATCAGCTGCGTCGCGAAGCCCGAAACCGCGGAGCGATGAGACGCGGACAAGCGTCGAATCGCCCGCCATTTCGAGTGCCTCCAGTAGGGGAGTGACGGCAGCATCCATCGCACCATCATGGCGGCCCGCGCTCGGACACGCACGGTGCGACCGCACTTACCGGCAGGGCAAATCCACCGACCTCGGCCGGACGGTCCACCGGGCGAACAGCCGAGACCACTACCTTTTCCGCATGGCTCTGGAGTGCGCTCGGATGAGTTGTCGTGAAGCGGCAGCGGCAAGCATTCAGTTCAACGCCGAAACATCGTTGGTGATCGTCGTCGATCTAGCCGACTCCGTGGCCGGAATCCCGGTGTGTCGCACCCACGTCGCTACGCGTCGTGCCCCGGTGGGTTGGACGCTCGAAGATCGACGTACCTTCACACAGCAGCAACTCGTCGCAGAGAATGACCAAATGTCGCGCCGGACCCCGATGATTCACTCTGGTCGATCGGCAACCTTTGCGCCGACCGTCAACGGCCCATCGGCTCGCCCGGCTCTGCGGCGCCCAGCATCGTCGATCTCTGGGTTCCCGTGGGACGATGACCCCACCGATCCCGGTGGGGCTTCGGTCTTTCCGGTCGACGTCGAGCGGGCAGAATCGCCAC
This sequence comes from uncultured Acidimicrobiaceae bacterium, assembly GCA_964648595.1. Taxonomy (GTDB): domain Bacteria; phylum Actinomycetota; class Acidimicrobiia; order Acidimicrobiales; family SZUA-35; genus SZUA-35. The sequence goes on along the minus strand of CAZYLX010000127.1, from coordinate 702 downwards.
TGCTTCGTCGAGCGTTCCGGCAGTCCTGATTCTGACGTTCACCGCTCTCGAAGTCGGATGCCGTCGACCGTGACAGCGATGTCGCCTTCGTCGAGCGTCGCCTCCCAGGTGAGTCCGAGCCAAAGAGGTTCCTCTTCTGAGCTGTTGACCAACTGATAGAGGTCTTGTACCTGAAGTCCATAGTGAGCCCAGGCCACACCGTCATCGAGCGGGACATCGACCAGAACGGCTCGTTGTGGACCGTTCCCATCGACGAGCCCGAGTTGTTCTGGCTGTGCGTCGGCTAGCGCCACCGATGCCCGCTGCTGTTCGTTCCACGCAGCGCGGAACGGAGAAAGATCATCGACGACGGCGACCGAGGCGCCGACGAAGAGGAAGATGCCGGCACACACGATGAGCTGCTGCCCAAGCCGGCCCGTTTTGCGGCGTTCGATGTCGATGGCGGCGAGTCCGGCGCCGAGCACCAGGGCGGTGCCGATGTTCGCGAAGAAGAGACTGCGGTCCAACACCCCGAGGTTCTGCACGTTGAAGCCGGCGACCAGGAATGGCGCAAGGCCGGCCAGCGCAACGACGACGCCGATGAGAACCATCAGCCGATGCCGTGTCATCGACGGGCGGCGGTCGATGGTGGCCCACGCCAACGAGCAAGGCTTGAAGGGCGGCAACTACAAGAAGCTCAACCTGCCCTTCGAGAACAAGCTG
>CAZYLX010000126.1:0-7720 GCA_964648595.1 uncultured Acidimicrobiaceae bacterium | reverse complement strand
GGCGGCATGGCAGGATATTGAGGGCCGTGTTCTCGTGATCGTTGCGGTCCTCGTGATCATCTTCGGGTGGCTACTACCTCAGATCATCGATTACCAGTTGGTGTGGGATGCGCTGACCGGACTCACCCTGGAGCAACTCCTGCTGTTGAGCCTGCTGGGCCTCCTACGAGTCCCAACCGAGGCCATGATCTACCGAGCGATGCTTCCAGGCCTGCGTTTGGTGGCCGGTTCCGAGGCGTACCTCTCTTCGAACGTCGCGGCCAACTTCATGCCTCCGCCGGCCTCGTCGATCGTCCAGTACGCCTATTTCCGCGCAGAGGAATTCAACAGCAGAGAGTCCATGACCGCAGCCGTCGGAAGCTTTGTGTTTCCTCAGGCCGGCCGCGTCGTGCTACCCATCGCGGCGTTCGTCGTCCTGCTACTCGCCGGCCAAGTCGATGACGAAGCGCTCATCATCACCGCCATTTCCGTGGCAGTTGCTGCTGCCGTGTGCGTTCTGGTGTGGCTGATTGGAAGGAGCGAAGCATCGGCGCGCTGGGTTGGGGCGAAGTTGGGCCAGTTCGTCTCATGGGTGATGACCAAGTTCCACAAGGATCCGATTGGCGATCTCGGTGACCAGGTCGTCGAGTTCCGAGACAACGCCTACGCCGTGGTGGCGCAGCGTTGGCCCTTGGGATCACTCGGTACGGCGTTCAATCTGGGTCTCACCTACCTGATCCTGGTGGTATCCCTCCGTGCTGTCGGCATTGAATCGTCGGAGTTGGGTCTGGCCGTCATCTTCGCTTCGTTTGCGGTGGCGTTCTTTGCCGGCGTGGTCATCCCGATCACGGGAAGCGGGCTCGGCGTCGTCGACGTTGTGATGGTCTCTGCGCTGTCTGCATCCACCACCGGCACTGTTGATACGAACGTCATCGTTGCTGCGGTCGTGCTCTGGAGGCTCTTCTACGGGATGCTCGCCTTGATTCCTGGCGCTTTGACCTTGACGAAGTTCAGCAGTTCCCACCCGGACCTGCTGAAGAGCGCGTCGAGCGAGTTCGGCGGGACCGAGGACGCCGAGGCTGAGGACGGGCGAGCACAGGCAGGCACCGATTCCCGTCATTCTTGAGAGATCGTGTTGGTTCAGCACTCAATCGCTCGCGGACATGGCACCATGCTGGCCGCGATGACGACGGCAATGATTCCTGAGGAGATGCAATGACAGCAACGACCGAGGTCCCGTCTTCAGCGAAGGAGCGTGCGTTCCAACCATGGATGTTCGCGAACGTCGCTGTTGGTGCCGGATTCACTGCGTTCGTCGCCTTGCTCGTTCCTCCGTACATCACACAGGCCACGGGAAGCGCATCCGAAGCCGGTGTCATCATGTCCCTGATCAGCCTGGCCGCAGTGGCCGGCCCGGTGTTCGGTGGACTCGCCGACCGCTACAAAGCGCACCGATATGTCATGGTCGGTGGACTCGCAGCCATGACGTTGGCCCTCCTGGCATTCGGTGTTGCATCGGGAGACTCCGAGTTCCAGGTGATCGATGCCCTCATCATGGGTCTCGGTGTGGCCGGGGTCAGTGCGGTGGCGCCGGTCTTCATCGTGAGTGCCGGCCTGTCCGAAGCGCTCCAGGCCAAACGCCTCACCGCGTTCAGCATTGCTTTTCCCGCCGGCCAGGTGGTCGGGGGCATGATGTTGGCCGCTGCGGCCAAAGCCGAGTGGAGCTTCAGCCAGCGCTTCTATCTCGGCGCCGCAGTGCTTGGGGTGTGTACCGTCATCGTCTGGTTCACCTCAGCGGCACCGACAGCAGCAATCGAGCTCGTTGACGAGAATGCAGATGACCTGCCAGAGGGGATCGAGCAGACACGACGGACCGGAATCCGCGGTGTCCTCTTCTCGCTGTTCGGGTTGTACGTCCTGGTTCTGGTGCTCTCGTCGGTCGCCAACAACGGCATCAACTCCCAGATCGCCAACATCCTGCCCAACCTGTACGGCATCTCGGAAACCACGACGTCGAGTCTGATCTCTCTCGCCGGCCTCCTCAACATCGTTCTGTTCTTCGCCGCCGCGAAGGCGATGACGAAGTACGGACCGCTGGCTCCGTTCGTGGCTGGAACCGTGATGCGGTTCGGAGGTGCGATCGCCCTCGGGGCGTTGGGCCTCGTGACCAAGGCGCCGGTGCTCCTCGTTGCCGCCGCCATGCAACTCCTCTACCAGGGTTCACCGTTCGTCCGGCTCCCTCAGAACGTCCTCGCCGTCCGCTTCGCACCGATCCCATCTGGCCAGGCCAACGGCTGGGTCATCGCCGGCAGTGCGATGGGCTCCTTCATCGGCAGCCTGCTCGGCGGCTGGCTGGCCGACGAGGTTGGCTACAACGCAATCAACTGGATGGGTGCGGTTGCCGCCGGAGCTGCCGTCGCACTCCTCATCATCGTCATCTGGCCGATGAACAAGGAGCGCTACGGCGACCAGCAGCCCGAAGCCGAACAGGTTGGCTCAGATGTCTGATCGCCGGCCACGGCCGGCGCTGATCATCGCGTCAACGGTGGTCGGCGTCTCCACTGGCCTCGTTGTACTCGCTCTCGAGCATCTGGTCGAGGACGTCCTGCACGAGATCTTCGAAGCTCCGGTTTGGGTTCCTGCCGTGGCTGTCGCGGTAGGTGCGCTGGCGACCGCGGTTCTGGTCCATTTCTTCAGCGGGGGTGAGAGTGCAACGACCGAGATCTATGTCGAAGAGTTCCACGAGGAAGCCCCCACCATCGAGCCAAAGCATGCGCCCGGTCGAGTGGCGGCTGCCTTCACCACCTTGGGCAGTGGTGCCCCGCTGGGCTTGGAAGGTCCGGCGGTGTACACCGGGTCGGCGGTGGCAACGCTTCTGCGGCGCCGGTTCCCGACCTTGGCCACCGAATCCCACAACGTTCTGCTGATTGCTGCTGCTGCGGCTGGTATTGCTGCGGTGTTCAAGGCTCCCGCTGCCGGGGCCATCTTTGCTCTCGAGGTGCCCTACCGGGGGCGTCTCGCGGGGGAGCGAGTGCTACCGGCCATCTTTGGGTCGGCCGCCGGTTTCATGACGCTGGCGGCGGTTGATGGTGTAGAGCACGAACTGGCGTTGCCATCGGTTGAGCTGACCTATGGGCGTTCCTTCGGAGCGCTCGTTCTAGGGGCTGTCGTCGGCCTTGTGGCGATCGGCGTCATTTGGCTGATCGGGCAGGGCGAGCGCCTGTCAGAGCTGGGAACGCCCTGGATCCGTGCGCTCCTTGCTGGTGGGGTCCTGGCCGGTCTGTACGGGATCGGTCGAGGCATCGCCGGCGAGTCGTTGGCCCTCAAGTCCGGCAATGATGTGATCGAATGGGCCGTCGAGGCCGAGCACGCGGTCTGGCTGCTGGTGGCTGTGTTTCTTCTTCGAGCGGTCGGCCCAGCCGTCTCCATCGCCGGAGGTGGCGTCGGAGGGTTGTTCATTCCCCTCATGGCGGTCGGAGCCGTTGTTGGCCGGCTCTTCGCCGATGCTGCCAATGCCGGAGATCTCGCCTTGTACGTGACGGTGGGTGCTGCTTCCATGCTCGGTGCGGGCTATGCAGTTCCCCTCACCGCTGTGGTCTTTGTCGCCGAGTACACCGGTCAGGCGGCGATCATCGTTCCCGGGTTGCTCGCCATGACCACAGCCCACCTCGTCGTCGGTAATCGCTCGGTCAGCGGGAGCCAGGTCGTGTGAACTGACCGACGTCAGCAGCGTCGATAGAAGTGGTCACGCTCCCTGCGTCTCGGCCAGCCATGTTTTGAAAAGGTCGTGAATCGAGCGAGCGCCGACCAACGCCTCGGTTGGTTGCGTCAGACCGGCAGGTGCGAGGACGAACGGGTGACTCTGCTGACCACCCATACCCCCGTGGAACCCGATCAACTCTTCGAAGGCTGCGCCCTCGTCGGCGTCCGGGTCATAGAAGCTGTTGACCAGCAGATCGGGACAGTTGTCGAAGCTGCTCGTGCGGCGGAGGTGGTCAGCCGTGTGCGGCCCGAAGACCGTCAGAGGGTCGACGCCGTCGACCCGATCATCGTCGAGATGGCGGATACCGTTCGGACCGAGCGCGAGATCGCCTTCTGTCTCGTCTCGCACCAGAATCAACCCGATGCCCGGATGACGACAGAGCCCGTCGATCAGGCCCGGATGTGTGTCTTCGATCTGCTGTCGGGTGGCCCGTCCTGGTAGATCGGCGAACGACACCAGCCCGAGGTTCCCCGAGGCGAGCACGATGATCTCTTCCTCATCGATGGTGACGGTGCGCTCGGTCTCGGGGCCGATGACCACCTCGCCGTCGCTCGTCTTGTTGCGCGTTGCAAGCTTCACCGCCTTGCCGAGAGTCGACCCGTCCTCGGCCGCGCCCGTCAACAGCCCGTTGACGTTGTTCCAGCCTTCTTCGGCCAGGACGGGAGCCGTGACGTCACCGCTTGCCAACCGCTGGACGACCGCGTCAAGCGTCTCGTCGTAGCGCTGCTTGAACGTCGCTCCCTGCGTCTGGCCATGGTCGGCGAGGACCACGATGTAGTACGGCCGTGGGGCATGGGCCAACGTCGTCAGGAGCCGTTCGAGTTCGTCGTCGGTCCGACGCAGCGTGTCGAGAGCATCGGGTGCCCGGATGCCGGAGTGGTGCGCGACCTCGTCGTAGCCGACCAGGTCCACATACGCCGACGGAACGCCCCGGGCGATGTCGGCAACAAGGATCGACCACGTGATCTCGGCCAGCACCACCGTCGTTGCCGCCCGGAGCAACGGATACACACCACCACGATGGCCCAGCGGCTCGACCCCGGAGCGGCGGGCGGTGCGATACGCCCGCTTCTCGCGCACGATGTCGACCACGGCGAGCGCGATGATCCGAAACAGCGCTGAAGGCGACGAGACGACGTAGAGGAATCGGTCACGGTTGACCGATTTGTCGGTCACCGAGCTGAACGTGAACAACGTGTCTTCTGCGTCCCCGGTGAACACGTTGGCCCGCGATGCGCCGCCATCGATGAGCAACCCGTCACCGGATGACTGGCGGGATTCGATCTCGGCTGCGTCGGCAGGACGATTGGTGACCATCACCCGTCCGGTGTCCTTCTCGTACCAACGGAACGCCGGCATGTTGTGGTTGTCGCCGAGCAGAATTCCGGCCTGCATCGCACCGGTCTGGGAGGACAAGTCGCACTCCCAAGGGTGAAGACGGTGGGTGCCGGATTCAACGAGTCTGGCAAGGAACGGCGCATGCCCTGACTTCATGGCATCTTGGAGCACGTCGTGACCGAGGCCGTCGATCTGGATGAACAGCACGCCGGGCACGTCGGTTGGCTCGGCCGCTTCATGGCGGCTGACGACGCGCCGTGCGACCTTGCTGCGCCAAACGAAGTCGCCGTCGACATGCAGAACGGTGCCGACGGCGATGTTGACGCTCGTCGTGGCGAGGGCGACCACCAGCGCTGTCCAGAACGACGAGATCTCGATACCCCCGACGATCGACGCTGCAGCCCAGACGAACAGCGCATTGAGGACGAACGTGAACAGGCCAACGGTCCATAGGACGAGCGGGAGGCTGACGCGGATGACGAAGGGCCACACGACGGTGTTCAGGGCGGCAAGCACGACCACCATGGCCAGCGCTGCCAAGAAGCTGTTGATCTTCAAGTCGTCGAGGAAGGTCGCCAGCACCAGCAACGTCAGTGCCTGTGCTGCCCCAAGTATCGCGAGCCTGGCTAGTCGTAGCGTCTCGGGGGGACGGTCGATCGGTAGGTCCGGGGGACTCTTCATGGTTCGTGCACCCTATTGCACCCACGATGTACGGTGCACCACCTCAGCCGACGACGAGTGTCGATGACGATCCGGAGACATGGCCGTGCCGCGACAGCCGCTACCACCACTCGGACCCAGGTTCCTGAACGTCGACGGCGTACGGATATACGACCGCGTGTGCACCCTCGCAGGGCCGTCGGCCCCTGCGGTCGTCCATGTTCATGGGTTCGGTATCTCGGGCAGCTATATGGAGCCAACCGCCGTTCGACTCACTGAAGGGGCCAACCACTACATCCCGGACCTGCCGGGAACCGGCAGAAGTGGGCGGCCAAACGGCCCCGCCGACATCCCAACCGCCATGCGTTCCCTGCTGGCGTACTGCGACGAGGTCGGGCTCGAGCGAGCGACGTTCGTCGGCAACTCGCTCGGTTGCGTCACCCTGATCGAGTTCGCCGACATGCATCCCGATCGAGTCGACGGCCTCGTCTTCGTCTCCCCGGCAGGCGGCCCGAACAACCAGCCGCTGGCCAGGGCACTGGGCCAGATGACCATCGATGGCACTCGGGAACCGTTCAAGATGGCTCGGATCGCCACCCGCGACTATCTGCGATTCGGCGTGATCCAGAGCCTCTCCCTGTTCCGGGCGATGACCAGGTATCCCACCCTCGACCGCCTGGCGATGCTCGACCGACCAGTGCTCGTCGTTCTCGGGCGCCGCGATCCGCTCGTCGATCGTGATCGAATCCGGCGCCTGTTCGTTGGCCGTGAAGGGATGGCCGCCGTGGTGATCGACGGGGCGCATGCCTTGAACTTCACCGAGCCAGACACCGTGGCAGCCTTGATTGCTGCTCAACTCGACGGAACGTCGCTCATCGAGGCGAGTTTGGCCGGAAACTCGATCGAGGTCCTGTTCGACGATCGCTGAGCGGCTTGTTCCCGACCTACTGCCGACGGGCTCGAGCCTGAAACGGCAGAAGCCGTCGACTTTCGCCCGTCGGGTGAGCAGCTACACCCAGTTCGGTTTGAACTGTTACTCGGTGGTCTTCTCTTCTTCGGTTTCGACAGCGGCATCGGCGGCGGCCGGCTCGGCTGCTCCAGCGACGTCGGCGGCCGGCTCGGTGTCGCTCGCATCGGTGCTTTCAGCGGCTTCGTCGTCGGTGGGCTCAGCGGAGCTGCCACCGCGGGCAGCGGCGATCTTCTCCGTTGCTGCCGTCTTGGCCCCGGTTGCCGCCGTCTTGACCTTCTCGGTGTCGTTCTTCAAGTCCTTGCGTCGCCAAATGGCGAGTCCGCCGAGCAACATTCCGATCCATACCAAAGGGTGCATTTTCTTAGTCTCCTGAAAGTCGAATGACGGAATCTAGCAGATTCCGTCGGATTGGTCTGCTACTCGCCTGCGGTGGTTTCGGGTGCCTCGGCTGCTGTTGTCGTCGGGCTCTCTTCGGGGGTGTCGTCGTCGCTGTTGTTGCTCAGTGCCACGACAAGGGCGACGATGGCGAGAACGACGGCGATGGCCGCGAATACCGGGCCAACGACCGAGCTCTTGGCCGATTGAACTGCAACAGTCTGGCTTCCAGCCGATGATGGCGCTGACGACGATGATGGGACGACATAGTCCGAGCCAGGGGCCGGCGGCGTAGTGGCGTGGGCTGGGTCGATGGGTGAAGAGACGGTGACTCCCTGGCGGTCGACCTGGTCGCTCCAGCGTTGTCCGTCCCAATAACGACCGTCGGCCTGACCTGTGGGATCGCGATACCAGCCTGAAGCAGCCATGATGTGTCCTCTCGTCGAGTCTCGGTCGAGACGCGACGAGCAAAGTTATCAGGTTCTCGAGTCTTTCAACGTGTTGTGGGTCTCCTGTGCGTCACGCGTGAAACATGACGTTCGCCCGCTGTTGATGCGCGTCATATGATCGGACAATGAGCGACGACTCCGGCCAGACAGAAGCCCCATCGGCCTCTGGGTTCACCGAGAAGGTGT
>CAZYLX010000125.1:0-7790 GCA_964648595.1 uncultured Acidimicrobiaceae bacterium | reverse complement strand
GCTCCAGCCGACGGATCGAGCCAGACCATCGATCTCGTGGTCGTGAGTCTCGATGCCGACGACGATGCGACGATCGCGGGGCTGACACCGATCCTCGACGCCTCGTCGACCGTGCTGCGCGATCAGCGATTGGCCGTCGTGGAGCAGATCCTCGACGTACCTGCGGGCTTGAGTTTCCGCTCGGATGCCGTGGTGCGTCAGGCGCTACGGGCGCCGTTCTCGCTCATCGGTCCGGTCGCGCTGCAAGCCGTCGGAAGCGGCGCGTCATGGACCGTCTCGACCTTCGAAGACGACCTGGTGGTCGAGACCCGTCAGGTGAGCGTCGAGCTCAGTTCGGCTGGCGAATTCGTCATCAGCTTCGACATTCCCGAGGGAGCGGTCGAGCTGTCGGGCCTGGCCGGCTCGCTCCTGCCCGATGAGCAGGTGATCACACTTGACGACGCTGTGCTGACCGTGGTGGCCGAACGCATCGGCTGACCGACGCCGGTCCCACCCAAGTCCGGTGGTCTGACTCAAGCTTCAGCGGCCAGATCATCAAGAGCGTGACGGCGGACCTTGCCCAACGCTGTCCGGGGGAGAGCACGAACCATCACGAGCGCTCGAGGCGCGTACCAGACCGGCAGGTCGGCCTTGACGACCTCGCGAAGCTGGGCGAGGTCGATTGCAGCGCCTTCTTCTGGCACGACCAGCGCCACGAGCTCGGAGCCCCATTCAGGATGGGGCCGGCCGGTGACGGCCACGTGCTTCACGCCGGCGACGGCCGCCAGGAGGCGTTCGGTTCGCTCGGGCCACACTTTTTCACCGCCTGTGACAATGACATCACCGGCTCTTCCGAACACTCGCAGGCTGCCATCCTTCGCGAACGTGCCGAGATCTCCCGTGGGGAACCAACCCTCGCTGTCCTTCGGGTCGGTGTCGGTCTCTGCGGTTCGATAGGCCCGGAGCAGCATCGGGCCTCGAACATGGATCTGATCGTCTTCGTCGATTCGGAGCTCCACGCCATCGATTGGTCGACGCTCGTAGACGATGCCCGATCCCGTCTCGGTCATGCCATAGGTCGCGAGCACGTTTGCCGGTCGATCGGGCGGGGGAGCGGCGCCCCCGATCACGACCATGCGGAACAGTCCGGCATCGATGTCGGCGAGCGCCCGAGTGACCAGCGAGACGAGCGTGACACCCTGTTCGGCTGATGCTCGGACGGCGTCGGCGTTGAAGCTTGAATGAGCGATCAGCGGCGTTCCGGTGTGGAGGGCGCGGGTGATGACAGACAGGCCGCCGATGTGGGCCGGCGGCAGGCAGGCCAGCCATGTGTCGGTTCTTGGGTTGGCGTCGACCGCTCGGCTCGTGGCGTTCGCTGACGCCGCGATCGCGGCATGGGTCAGGACCACCCCTTTCGGCTCGCCGGTCGTGCCGCTGGTCGACATGACCAGTGCGTCTCCGGCCTCGGTGGGGCGGCCATCGTCGAGCGGTTGCATGCTGCCGTCAGCGCCGAGCGCATGCGTTGGGGCGATGCTGGCCAACGTGCGTCGGCGTTCGGCATCGGGCAGACGTTGGTCGAGAGGGAAGGCAGCGTCACCTGCCTCCCACACGCGTTGCAGCGCGGCGACGAAGTCGGGCCCGGCGGGGAGGTCGAGCGCGACGACATGTGCCATCCCGCGAGCGTAGGGCCAGCTACGGTCGTGCCCGTGACTGAATCCGACGATGGTGTCATCTGGATCGACGGAGATCTCGTTCCTGCCGCTCACGCGACAGTGCACGTATTGTCGCACGGTGTACAGCGCGGGTCGACGGTGTTCGACGTTCTGAAGGTGGTCGAGCTCGCCGACGGTCCCGCCGCGCTCGGCCTTCGCGAACACGTGGCCCGCTTCATGCAATCGATGCAGCTCATGGGAATGACTCCGACCGTCACGCTTCCCGACCTCGAGCAGGCGGGGGCCGACACGGTGGCCGCCAATCCCGGCGCCGATGTCGTCAAGCTTGCTGCGGCGTGGGTCGAGGTACCGCTGCGCAGCCTGCCGGTGACCACCGTGCCAACCGTGTACGTGGCGGCACTCGTGCCGAGCACGACGGTTGACCCCGGAGGGTCAAAGACGACCGTCAAGCTGAAGACGGCGACAGCGCCGAAGATGCCAGCCGCCGTCTTGCCCCCAAGTCTCAAGGTGGCAGCGAGCTACACCGCCGGCGTGCGCGAACGTATGCATGCTGTTGCCGAGGGTTTCGACGATGTCGTCTTCCGTACGATCGACGGCGACCTCGCAGAGGGAACCACGCAGAGTCTGTTCGTGGTCACCGGCGACACCGTGCTGCTTCCTCCGCTTGATGCAGTGCTCGACGGCATCACTCGCCGGGTCGTGATCGACCTCGTACGTCACGCCGACATCGACCTCGATGTGCGTCCGGTCTATTGGGACGAAGTCACTGGGGCCGACGAGCTCTTTTTGTCGTCCACCAACACGCAGGTACTGCCGGTGGCACAGCTCGATGAGCGCCATCTGGTGGCACCAGGAGCGGTCACGGCGTCCCTGGCCTCAGCGATGCGTGACCTGCTTGCCGGGTCTCACGAGCTCAGCCGCCGCTGGCTCACCCCGCTCAGCTGATCACTCCGGACGTGGGTGGGAGAGGGCGTAGGCCTCGAGGCCCGGTCCTGCATCGTCGATGAACGAGCCCAGAATCGGTTCCAACGGGGCGGTCCAGAGGCGCCCGCCGTATCGAAGATCCATCGTGACCGTGGAACCCGTACCGCCGGGGGCGACCGATGCATCGAGGGTCCAGGGCGAGTGGTCGCGGCCGTCGGTTTCCTGGCGCTCGAATCGGAACATCGACATCGCGTCAACGGTGTCGTGAGCGGTGCACACCATGCGGAGCTTCTTGGACCGAGCGAACGGGCCGACCTTCGCTCGGATCGTCACGAGCCAAGCTGGATGGTCACCTGCACTCCCCGACGAGACAGCTTCGGTGACGAGTTCCAGCCAATCGGGGTAGGTAGCAAGATCGCCGAGGATCTGGGCAACGCAGTCGACGGGTGCGGCGACGGGAGCGGTGACGGTCTGATGCATCGGGCACAAGTGTGCCCGACGTAGCCTTTCGAGGGTGCACTCCAGAACGTTTCGGCTCGACGCCGACCTCGATCCTGTCGCCCTCGGTGCCCGCTCAGGGTTGCTGTGGGCCAGAGAGGGATTCGCCCTCGCCGGGATAGGGCGGACGGCCGTCATCCCGTTCGGTCCTGGCTCGGCCGAGGCAGCAACGGTAGCGCTGGCCGGCCTCACCGGAGAGGACGACGTCAACACCGCGGGGACGGGTGCGGTCGCCTTCGCTGCACTTCCGTTTGATCGGCAGCTGACCGACCGGCTCATCGTGCCGAGGATCGTCGTCGGACGGTCCGCCGATGGTCGTCGCTGGCTCACGACCATGGACGGCACCGATCTCGATGATGCGTTGGTTGAAGTGCACGAGGTATTGGACCGCCCGGTACCGAGTGGACCCCAGCCTTCATCGTTCCGCCTTGACTCGAGTCTGGCTCCCGAGATCTGGCGCGATGAAGTCGTCGGGTTCGCCCGTGACCGCATCCGGGCCGGCGATCTGACCAAGGCCGTCCTGGCCCGCGAACTGCGGCTGCGCACTGATCATCCCATCGACATCGCACTGGTGATCGACCGGCTTCGGTCCACGTTCCCCGCGGCCATTCTCTTCTCGGTCGACGGGTTCGTCGGTGCGTCGCCAGAGCTGCTCGTCGCTCGCGACGGAGACATCGTTCGGGCCCATCCGCTTGCAGGCACGGCCCCGCGGTCCTCGGATCCGGCAACCGATGCCGCTCACTCGGCTGGCCTGCTTGGTTCGAAGAAGGATCGCTGGGAGCATCGCATCACGATCGACTGGCTGCTCGACACGCTTCTGCCGTTCTGCTCGTATGTCGACGCCGAGCCTGAGCCGACGATCGTCACTCTCGCCAACGTCCACCATCTCGGCACTCGAGTCGAAGGGCGGCTGTCGAGCCCTGCGAGCTCGGTCCTCGAACTGGTTGCGGCGCTGCACCCGACGCCGGCCGTAGGTGGCCAACCTCAGCAGGTCGCCCTCGATCTGATCGAAGGACTGGAGCGTGTCGACCGAGGCCGCTACGCCGGCCCCTGCGGGTGGGTCGACGGTGCCGGCAACGGTGGCTTCGCTGTGAGTGTTCGCTCGGCGGAGATCAGCGGCAGTGAGGCTCGGATCTTTGCCGGTGTCGGTGTCGTTGAGGACAGCGATCCCGAAGCCGAGCTGGCAGAGACCCGTAGCAAGTTCCAGGCGATGCTCGGGGCCCTCATTCGCCCCTGAAGCCGAGCGCGGAATCAGTAGTAGTACGGGAACCCGGACCAATCGGGATCTCGCTTCTCGAGGAATGAATCGCGGCCTTCGACGGCCTCGTCGGTCATGTAGGCCAGGCGGGTGGCCTCACCGGCGAAGACCTGCTGACCAACCATGCCGTCGTCAACCATGTTGAGCGCATATTTCGCCATCCGTTGCGCCATGGGGCTCTTCCCGCATATCTCGGTCGCCCACTGGAGTGCTTCGTTCTCGAGTTCGGCGTGGGGCACAACTGCATTGACAACACCCTGGGCATGGGCTTCAGCAGCGGTGTAGGTGCGGCCCAGGAAGAAGATCTCGCGGGCGAACTTCTGGCCGGCCTGGCGAGCGAGGAGCGCTGACCCGAAGCCTCCGTCGAAGCTGGCGACGTCGGTGTCGGTCTGCTTGAAGCGTGCGTGTTCCTCGCTGGCGATCGTGAGATCGCACACGACGTGCAAGCTGTGGCCACCACCGGCCGCCCATCCCGGGACGACGCAGATCACGACCTTGGGCATCATCCGGATCAGACGCTGGACCTCGAGGATGTGGAGCCGGCCCGAACGTGCGGGGTCGATGCCCGTCGCCGTCTCCGAATCGGAGTACTTGTAGCCGTCCTTGCCCCGGATTCGCTGGTCGCCACCGGAACAGAACGCCCAACCACCGTCCTTTTGCGAAGGGCCGTTGCCCGTCAGCAGAATGCAGCCGATGTCACTCGACATCCGAGCGTGATCGAGGGCTCGGTAGAGCTCGTCGACGGTGTTCGGGCGGAAGGCGTTCCTGATCTCGGGCCGGTCGAAGGCCACCCGGACTGCTCCGACGTCGTTGGCTCGGTGGTAGGTGATATCGCTGAAATCGAAGCCGGCGACCTCGGTCCACTTGCTCGGATCGAAGATGTCGGAGACGCCGTTGGCTGCGGCCTCTTTGGTGGCAGCAGCATCAGGTGTGGCAGCAGGGTTCTCGCTCATGGCGAGCGAGCGTAGGGGGATTCTCTACGCTCGGCCCTATGCAGCGGATTGTCGTGGTCGGGAACTCAGGATCGGGCAAGTCGACGCTCGCCGGCCAATTGGCGGACAAGCTCGATCTTGCTCACATCGAGCTCGACTCGCTGTTCCACCAGCCCGGTTGGACACCTCGAGATCCGGAAGAGTTCCGGTCCGACCTGATCGACCGTATGGCTGGTGCTGTGGCTGGGTGGACAATCTGTGGGAACTACATGAGCGTGACATGGTCGCTGACGATGCCTCAGGCCGACACGATCGTGTGGCTCGATCTGCCTCGATCACTCGTGATGCGCCGCGTGGCGACGCGAACGGTCCGTCGCGCCGTGACCGGGGAGGAACTGTGGAACGGGAACCGCGAACCGCTGACCAACTTCTACCGATGGGACCCGGAGAAGAACGTGATCCGTTGGTCTTGGACGCATCATGAGGCCTATCGGAAGCGCTATCTCACGGCCATGGAAGATGGTACGTGGACCCATGCCGCGGTCCATCAGCTCCAATCGCCGGAAGCCGTGTCGAAATTCTTGGCAGAAGCGAGTTGAATACTTCGATGGCCTCTCCAGCAGTGACCCGCGAAGGCGACGTTTTCGTCATCGCAATGACCGACAACGAGAACCGCTTCAACCGTTCATCGATTGACGCCTTCAACGCCTGTCTTGACGAGATCGATGCCGCAGACGGCCCGAAAGCGATGGTCACCGTCGGCGATGGCAAGTTCTTCTCGAACGGACTCGACCTCGACTGGCTCGGCACAGGTGAAGAGGACATGTTCGGCTTCATCGGCGATGTCACGCGGGTGTGGGCCCGCATCCTCGAAGCGTCCTATCCCACAGTGGCGGCGGTCAATGGCCACGCCTTCGCCGGTGGTGCCATGTTTGCTCTGTCATTTGATCAGCGAGTCATGCGTGAGGACCGTGGCTTCTGGTGCGTGAACGAGGTCTTGCTCGGCATGGACCTCACCCCCGGGATGGGCGCCATCGTGCAGGCCAGGCTCGACAAGCACACGGCACACAAGGCGGTGACGCAGGCCCACCGGTTCAACGGCCCGGAAGCGTTGCGGCATCACGTCGTTGATGCGGTCGCGGTGGAGGACTATGTCTTGGCGAGTGCGATCGCGATAGCAGATGGCCTCAAGGGAACTGCGGGCCAACCGTTGGCTGTCCTCAAGCGTCGGCTCTATGCACCGGTCCTCGAGCTTTTGCGGCCCTGACGTCGCACTCGGTCTCCAGGTCAACCGCAACCGGGGGCTGAGCGCGTCGAAACTGAGGGTCACAAGACCCGGGTGTACGCCTTCGGCGTACCTGGAGTTGCTCGCTGACGCTCTCAACTCCGGGTGTGTCAGCCAGCGTTGTCAGCCTCGATGGCGTTGACGACGGCGGTGACCAGGCGGTCGTGGAGGTCGAGGTTGGCTGCCCGTTCGGTGTTGGCGATCAGCACCCGCACCCCGGACGAATTCAGCTCCTCTGGGTGCCACGGAAGAGCAGCGATCCCGTGGGCGCCACACAGCGCAGCCAGGTCGGTTCCATGGGGTGTGCCGAAGAGCAACTCGTAGTCGGCGGCCGGAAGAATCTCGTGCTGCGGAAGGAACGAGAAGATGCCACCTCCGTCATTGTCGACCACAACGATCGTGAGATCGATGGTTCGGCGTCTGAGCGCGATGAGTGCGTTGCTGTCGTGGAGGAAGGCGACGTCGCCGATCAGCAGCGTGGTCGGTCGGCCGGTCAGTGCGATTCCGATTGCGGTGGAGGTCACGCCGTCGATGCCGTTGGCTCCTCGATTGGCGAACACCTCGATGTCGTCCCTCGGTGCTCCGTACCACTCGATGTCACGAACGGGCATCGACGACGAGATCACCAGCGCTCCATCGGTTGGGATTCCCTTGGTGACGGCCCTGGCAACAGACGGTTCCGAGATCTCGAGGCCAAGTACCTTCTCGATCGCTTCCTCCGCGATTGCATCGGCGGCGAGCCATCGCTTTGAGAAGGGTTCGCCCGGTGATGGCTGAGACTCGGCCAGCTCGACGAATCGGGGAAGAGCAGACGCGACGGGGAGGACCGCAGAAGCAACGCGTTCGGGGTCGATCAGCTGGCCACCGTCGGTGAGAGCCAAGACGTTGGTACCGGCAGCAGCCGAAGCAGCGATCCATTGGCCCAGCACCTTGCTGGCGGGAGGCTCGCCGATGCGGATGACGATGTCGGGTCGCATCTCTGCGGCAAATGCCGAAGAGCGGAGCAAGCTGTCGAAACGACTGACCGTCTCGCCGGGCCGACGACAGCCAGAACGAGCGTCGGCCAGAATCGGCCAACCCGTCGCTTCGGCCAGAGCGACGACCACACCTGAGTCGGCTTCAGAACGGCCGGCCACGATCACGCCTCTGGCTGGCAGATCGATCGTTGGGAAGTTGTCGAGTGATGATCTCGTCGATTCAATCTTGGCCAACTCGATCGGCGGCGGCAACGTGTCGGGCTC
>CAZYLX010000124.1:0-7808 GCA_964648595.1 uncultured Acidimicrobiaceae bacterium | reverse complement strand
AGTCCTCGGCGATCAGGCGGTACCTGACGTAGTAGTAGGTCTCGTCGACGCTCAGGTAGCCGAAGCATGTCTGAGAGTGATAGCTGAGGTCGGTGAACGAATCGGGGTTGCGCCTGCTGCTGCGGCCCCCGCCATACAGGGCCTGCGGGTACTTCTGCAGGTACGGCACGAAGAACTTGCCGTGCCGGTTGGTCATCTTGGCGAAGTCGAGGAACGTTTTTCCGTTCCAGAACAGCCCGACTTCGCCGGTGTTCATCAGCATGTCGAACGGGGAGCGGAACGATTCGTCTGCGAACTTGATCGAGGCGCTCCGCACCGTCATCTTGGCGTCGTCCCGGAACAGGACGGTGCCGTGGCGGACCCGACAATCGAACTCACGGCCGGGATGAAAGAACCGGTTCGGCGGGAGTCTCGGGTTCTCCCTGATCCGAACCTTGCCGCGCAGGGTGATCCCGTTCTCGTGCGACATTCGACGCCGGCTCTTGAAAGAGCCGATCGTGATGATCATGGTGAACAGCGCCACCGTGAACGACAGTTGTTTTCGAAGCCAGAAGCGACGAATGGCCATGAGCATGTGCGAGCCCCCTCGGACCGTCCAAGTGTCTCGCGCTCGGATGCTCTCCGCAAGCACGACGAGAGCTCGGCCGCCGGTTGTTACAGGCGGGTCGGAGACCAAGAGTCGTTCAGCTGGCATGCTCGTCGGATGTCTTCTGCGTCACGGACGATCGGACTCCTGGGCGGTATGAGTTGGGAGTCGTCGATCGAGTACGAGCGAATCATCAACACGGCGGTCCGGAACCACTTGGGTGGCACTCACTCGGCTGACCTCGTCGTTCGGTCGTACGACTTCGCGGCCATCGAAGCCCTCCAAGAAGCAGGAGATTGGGATGCCTGCGCTCGGTTGCTCGCCGGGGACGCCGCCGCACTCGTCGCCGCAGGGGCCGAGTGCATCGTGCTCTGCACCAACACCATGCACGTGGTGGCCGACGCCATCGAGGCGGCCATCGATGTTCCGTTCCTCCATCTGGCAGACACCACGGCCGACGCTGTCGTTGCCGCCGAGTTGGACACCGTTGCCCTGCTCGGCACCCGTTACACCATGGAGCACGACTTCTACCGTGGTCGGCTCGAATCACGTGGCTTGACCGTTCTCGTCCCCGCCGAGCCAGACCGCACCATGATCCACGACGTCATCTACGACGAGTTGGTACGAGGCGAGGTGTCGGCCCGTTCGAGGGTCGCCTATCTCTCGGCAATCGATCGGCTGCTTGCCCGCGGCGCCCAAGGGGTGATCGCCGGGTGCACGGAAATCGAGTTGTTGGTGACGGCCGACGACCTCGAGGCTCCGTATTTCCCAACGGCCGGCCTGCACGCCGAGGCTGCGGCTGCGTGGGCCTTGGGCATCGACTGACATTGGCCCCGGGCGCGGGTAGATGCGGAGGTAGAAGAAGCCGGATGATTCGCGGGCCAGGCGGTAGACACGAACGGCGCTGCCACCATCTCGACAACGCTTGATGCGACCTCGTATGCGTCTGGGAACGAGAAGCGCGACGAGCACGTGCTTGGATCTGACTTCTTCGACGCGGAGGCCTTCCCCGAGATCACGTTCGAGAGTTCATCGGTGAAGGCGCAGGGCTCGGGCTACGAGGTTGTCGGCACGGTCGCGATGAAAGGAACGAGTGCACCACTCAGTCTCGCCGTGTCTGACGTGTCGATCTCCTCGCTGACAAGGATCGGTGGGGCATAGGATCGAGCGGTGGACGCCGGCTCGATTCACGTCAACACGGCTTGGGTCGTTGTGGCACTCAACACCGTCGCCGCAATCTGGGCCTTTGTCGCTCATCGTGTCGAAGGGGCGAGGGGTCGAGCGCTGTGGATCGTCACCGCCATCGCCCAGGTGTCGATCCTGGTACAAGTGACCTTGGGTGTGATCGCACTCCAAGCCGACGGTGTCGAGGCCTCTGACACCCACACGTTCTACGGCTTCCTCACGATCGCGTCGGTCGGAATCATTTACAGCTACCGACAGCAGATCATGGAATGGCAATACCTGTTGTACGGATTCGGCGGTCTGTTCATCGCCGGTCTCGCCATTCGAGCCATCTATCTCACGCCGGGCTGAGAACGGCTCGGTGAATGCGAAACGACCCCCGGCAAGGCCGAGGGTCGCTTCGATCAGCTCCGAGGCTGCGATGTTCCGCTGGTCTACATCGCCGGGGCGATGCCGAGTTCTGCGAATCCCTTTGCGTCGTAGTTGGCCTGGAACATCGTCTTCAGTTTTGCGGCTGCCTTGTCGTACTCGGCCGGATCATCCCAGGTGTTGCGGGGATTCAGGATGTGGTCGTCGACACCGGGGCACGAGGTCGGCATACGCAAGCCGAGCGTTGGCTCGATCTCGGTCTCGACACCATCGAGTTGCCCGTTCAACGACGCGTTCAGCAACGCACGCGTCGCCTTCAGGCTCATCCGGTCGCCCTTGCCGTATGGCCCGCCGCTCCAGCCCGTGTTGAGCAGAATGCACCGGGCGTTGTGCTTGTGCATTCGGTCGGCCAGCAACTCGGCGTAGACCGAAGGCTTCTGACTCATGAACGGGCTACCGAAGCACGCACTGAAGGTGGCTTCTGGCTCGGTGATGCCGACCTCGGTGCCGGCGAGCTTCGAGGTGAAGCCGGTGACGAAGTGGTACATGACCTCTTCTGGTGTGAGGATCGAAACCGGAGGCAACACGCCGAACGCATCGGCGGTGAGCAGCACGATGGTCTCGGGGTGTGGGCCCTTCGCTCCCTCGGCAACGCCGGGATTGCAGGCAAGTGGATAGGCGAAGCGGGTGTTCTCGGTGAGCGAGCCGTCTGTGAGGTCGAGTTCCTGTGGATCAGTGTCTCCGAGCGCCTTGGCCGGCAAGGGCGGCACGTTCTCGATGAGCGTGCCCTTCATCGACAACGCTGCGGCGATGACGGGCTCGTTCTCCTTGCTGAGATCGATCAGCTTTGCGTAACAGCCGTCCTCGAAGTTGGAGACGCCGGTGTCGGTCCAGACGTGCTCGTCGTCGCCGATCAAAAGCCGGTCCGGGTCGGCAGAGAGCGTGGTCTTCCCGGTTCCGGAAAGTCCGAATAGGATCGCGCTGTCTCCGTTGGCTCCCACGTTGGCCGAGCAGTGCATCGACAGCTGCCCTTCCGCCGGAAGGACGAAGTTCATCAGCGTGAACATCGTCTTCTTATTGACGCCGCAGTAGTCGGCTCGGCCGAGAACCAGGCCGACCCGGTTCTCGATGTCGATGATGACGGCCCGGTTGCTCTTCGTGCCGTCGCGCTCGGGGTCGCAATGGAACGACGGGACGTTGATCAGCGTCCAGCCGGTCTCGGGGCGATCGGAATCGTCGCGCACCCCCTTCGGGAACATGATGTTGCAGAAGTAGGCGTGGGTCGCGTACTCACCAACGAAGCGGTAGGCCTCGGAGAACTCGGGATCCCATCCGCAGAAGACGTCGGTTGAGTACAGCGTGGCGTTTCGCTCGTTCAGGTGAGCGATCACCCTTGGCATGAGCGCATCGAATGCGTCAGCGTCGAACTTCTGGAAGTCCGGCTTCCACCAGACCCGATCCTCGGTGCCAGGCCGAGCTACCGCAAAGGTGTCCTTGGTTGGGCGCCCCGTGCAGGTGGGATCGGTGTAGAAGACGAGTGGCCCGTCCTTGCCCAGCGCCGTTGGATAGGCCTTCTGAGCATCCGGCGCGCCGCCTTCTTCGATGATGCCTCGATCGTTGGCGATCGCGATGTCAAAGAGCTCGTCCTGGCTCAGACCGTGGTTGATGGTGACGGTGTCGAGGCCGAACGCTGTGTTCAGTTCGGCCAGCACCTGTTCATTTGTCCGTGTCATGTCGTTGTCCCGACGTCGTTGTCGACTCACTGATGACGCTGTTGCAAGCGGGTCCCCGCGCTTGCTCGTCCCTAATCGATGTCATCCAGCCAGGCTGGAGTCCCCATATCGACCTCGGATCCAAGACGCAGCCGAGTCGCCTGCTGCCCGTCATCGAGATCGAACACCACTCGTTGGCCAGGTCGGAGCATCCGGAAGACAGACCCCTCGAGAGCGTCAGTAGCCAAGTCGTATTCGGACATGTCCGTGTCGGTGAGAATCACACCATCACGGGTCATGGGGTCGTAGGACTTGATCACGCCTTGCATCAGAAATCACCCTGCATGTCGGCACTCTTCCGTTTGCTCGTTCTGGCCAGCGAACGATACGCCTACAACTGTACGACAGGGCGAGATGGCCGACCAGCCAAAATCCATCGTTGAGTCGGATGGCTCACATCGTCCAGTGGGATCGCCATCGGGCAGCGCGGTCCTCTGCGCAGCGACGAATCAGGGCAGTCGGAGAACTGTTCTGAAAGGGTCTGGCGACAGGAGTACGGTTCGAACCCATGGCCATCGGCTTCCTCCACACCACCCCGGAACACACGGCGACGTTCGATCGGCTTGTTGTGGATCTCGGCGGGCTGGACGCCGGGCGAACCCATGCGGTTGTTCCCAGCCTGCTCGCCGATGCGATCGAACGCGGCACTGATGATGAAGGCGTCCGTGCCAGGCTCGTTCAAGAGTTGGAACGATTTCCTGATGGAGTCGATCGCATCGTCGTGACGTGCTCGACCCTTGGGGGGATCGCCGAGGAACTGGCACCGCCGGATGGCCCACCTGTCACTCGAGTCGACCGTCCGATGGCTGAGGCTGCGATCGCCGCCGGCCATCGGATCGGCCTGGCTTATGCGATCTCGGCCACGGTGCTCCCAACAAGCAGCTTGCTGTGGGAGGTCGCTGGCAAAGCCGGATCTGCCATCGATCTCGATCTGATCGATTGCGCCGGCAGCTGGAAACACTTCGTCAAGGGCGACCACGCCGCGTACTGCCAATCCATCGCCGACACGATCCGGCAGCGAGCCCACGATGTCGACGTTGTTGTGCTGGCCCAAGCCTCGATGGCGTCCGTTGCACCATTGCTCGAGGATCTTCCGATCCCTGTCGTTTCGTCTCCTGGACTAGCGGTTGCCCGGGCCCTCAGCTGAGCGGGCTCAGTCGTCGGTGACGAGCGGAAGTCGGCGCTGTTTCGGAATGTCGGCTGGGCGCCAGAACCCCGGCAGCGGGAGGTGTTCGCCAGCGCCGTAGCGGGCCAGCCGCTCGAGGTCTGCGGGCTCCGAGAGCGAGATGACGTCGTGCAGCGAACCATCCGAACTCGCCCGCAGCGTCTTCCCGGCTTGGGAGGTCGGCGAGATGGCATGCGGAGTGAGCACGATCACTCGGGCCATTGGATCTGTGGCTTCGAGGGTTCGGAGCCGACCAAGCACATGCCAGAGACCCTCGCTGCGTTCCAGGCCACTACGGGGCAGCGTGAATGCGCCGGCAACGTCGATCCACCACTCGTTGCCTGACGCATCGGATGCCAGGAAGTCGTAGGTGATGCCCAGGCCACGAATGGCGGGCTTGATCTTCGAGATTTCGAAGCCGGCCGTCGCCAATGCGTCGGCCGCGAGGTCGCTGATCTTGCGGCCCTGTTCGACCGCTGCCGCGTGGTCTTCGTCGCGCTTCGGCGACTCGTCGGCAGCAATTCGCTCGTTCGTCAGATCGACGTATGCGAGATCGGTGTCGTAGCCGATCCCGATGCGCCCGGTTCGCTCTGCCGCGACAAGTGATGATCCTGCGCCGCAGAAGGGGTCGACGATCGTGTCGCCGACGTAGGTGTAGAGCTCGATGAGTCGGCGGGGGAGATCGATCGGGAAGGGAGCGGGGTGCCCGACTCGCTTTGCTGATGCCGGCTCCAGTTCCCACACGTCCTTGGTGACATCGAGGAACTCGTCGTTGCTCAGCGTCGATTCGTTGGGGAGCCCGGCCGACGATCGTTGTTGGATCGACAACGCTCGGGAGAAGCGACCCTTGCTGGCGATGATGACTCGTTCTGTGTTGTCGCGCAGTACCGGGTTCGATGCCTTCGCAAACGAGCCCCAGGCGCACGAGCCAGACGACGCCTTCGATTTCGACCAGATCACCTCACCCCGCAGAAGCAGGCCGAGGTCGTCCTGTAGGATCCCGATGACATCGGCTGACAGGCTGCGGTACGGCTTTCGTCCGAGGTTGGCGACGTTCACGGCGATCCGGCCCCCGGGCTCGAGAATGCGAACGCACTCAGCGAACACGTCTCGAAGCATCGTGAGGAACTCCAGGTAGCTGCCGGGGAGGGCCGCGTTGGAACGGTTGGCTTGGTCGGCGATGGCGAGCTCGTAGTCCTTGCCAACGAAGTACGGCGGGGACGTGACCACCAACGCAACTGAGTTGTCGGCCAGCTGATGCATGTCGACCGATGATCCGACGAAGCACTGCGTTGCCAGCTCGTCGTTGGTGTTCACGGTCTCGTCATCGGAGATCTCGGGCGCCGAGAAGCGCTCGTAGAACGCTGACGCATCGTGGCCCTCGCGCTTTCCGACGCCGAATGAAGACGTGGCCGTTCCCTTTGTCCGGGCGCTGTTCGCGTCGTTCTCGCTTGTCATCGGACCGCCGTCGTCATGCCCGCAGGCTAGGGGCCATGCGCCTCGGGTCGGGCGACGACCCGCTCGAACAGCCATTCGTACTCCAGGACACCAGTGGCGAACACGTCGTCTGCGGCTCGTGTGGAGAGCGGAGATGCCTGGATCAGACGCCACCCATCGCCGAGCGCGTCGGTGGAGAGCAACTGGCTGGTCATGACGAATCAACGTACGGGCCATGGGTCGGCCCGTCGACCCACCGCTGAGCGGTACCGTTCCCGACGTGCTGGTGCTCGGAGTCGCCGACGTGGTTGCTGTGATCAATGACTTCGCGGCGCGCCTTCGATCCCACCGAGACGCACTCAACGCCATCAACGTCTTCCCGGTTGCCGATAACGACACCGGAACGAACATGGTCCGGACGCTCGAGGTGATCGCGGCGTCGCTGGGGGGAGAACCGGACATGTCGAGCGCCGTTGGGTGCATCGAAGAGGCCGCACTCTCGGGCCGGGGCAACAGCGGACTGATCATCGGGCAGTTCCTCGTTGGATTCTCTTCTGCAGTCAGAGAGGGCCGGCTTGATGTCGCCGCCGGCATTGTTGCTGCGGCGGCACTAGCGCGAGACGCGGTCGCCTCGCCGGTCGAAGGCACGATCCTCACGGTCGCCGACTCGATGGCCGACGCTGTGCTCGACCTGCCAACGATCACGGCCCGCCAGCTCGCGGCCCACGCACACGCCGCCGTCGCAGCGACGACAGGCCAGCTCGCCGTCTTGGCAGAGCGCGGTGTGGTCGACGCCGGAGCGGCCGGTTTGGCCCTCTTCTTCGACGCCCTGGCATCGGTGGAACGGGGCGAAGACGACTGGCGACTGATCATGTGCAACGTCGGGCTGGAGCCGTCTCCGGCCGAGCGAGTCGGACCAGAAGCTTCGGACCCGGCTGCCTACGAGATCCAGTTCCGGGTGCCGCGCACGATCGTCGACGCCGAGGAACTGCAGACGATCCTGGTCTCGTTGGGGACCGACGTCGTTGTTGCTTCGTCAGCCGACCTTCTCTCGGCGCATGTCCATGTGGTTGATCCCCATATGGCCACCAACGCGATCAGCGCTCGCCTCGAGTCACGGCCATCGGCGCAGGCGATCAGCTATGACGTCGAAGCCATCGTTGTGCGAGGCGAGCGATGAGCGAAGGCGATCGTCCGCCGTTGACATTGGCCGATCTCTCGCAGATCGACGTCGAACGATTGAAGGGCGTTGGCGAGATGACCGTCATTGCCACCGCTCCCGCTGTCAGGAACG
>CAZYLX010000123.1:0-7830 GCA_964648595.1 uncultured Acidimicrobiaceae bacterium | reverse complement strand
GACACCATGGATCAGGTTCGCGCCCATGGGTACCGTCACGGTACGTGCCCGCTCGTTGTCGATGCGTGGTGGTCAATGCGCTGGTGGCCAAGGTGAGAGGCAACCGACAGCAGTCTCTCGAGCGGGCGGCCACACACGTGGGATTGGTCGTGGTCGAGGCGCCGAAGGGGTTCGAGGCCGCTCGATTCGTCGAGCAACTGACCCGCCGACTCGGTGACCCGCCGGAGATCGTCGACCCTGACGACATCGATGGCAACGTCGAACCCGATGCGGTCATCTTGCGTTCCCCGCTTCACGCAGGCCTGCGAGGTTGGCGAGACACAGTCGTGCGCCGCTTCGAGCAGAGCAAAGTCACGGTGCTCATCCTCCCCACTGGCGTTTCCGGCGACGTCTTGATCGAAGAGCCGGTCCCGACGCTCCTCGTTGACGGTGCTGCACTCAGAATGACGGTCCCTGACGTGATCGAGATGGGCGAGATGGCATGCGGCGAGGGCGTCGTCGGTTCCGGTATTGCCGAGCTCCTCGTCCAATTGAGCGATGGTTGGCCGGCTTGGCTCCATGCCTGTTGTTCCACCATCACCGAGCAACAGATCGGGCCAGAACAGCTGGTGGCAACCGTGGGCATGCCGCCGTTCCGCCGTCGAATCATCAAACGGTCGCTGCATCCGTTCGACCTCGGTGACCGCTACCGGATGGCGCAACTCGCTCACTTCGACCGCTTCAGCGATCGAGCGGCGATTGCTGTCGGCGGCCTGGAGTTCGCCGAGACCGTGCTACCTCACGCTCCGGGTCTGTATCGAACACGCTCCGGGCAGCTCCGGTTCGTAGATCCGGTACGGCTCGAGCTGACAGCTGACATCCCTCTGGACCCGGCGGCTGCTGAGAGCTTGGCTCCCGTCCTGGTCGCCGATGGTCAACTGCTGGGAGCGTGTCACGCCCTGCTCGACGGCGGTTTGCATGAGCAAGCCTGCCGTCTCATCGAAGACTTGCCGGGTCGCGTGATCGACGTCAGCGACCAGCGCGAGCTCCTTGGCGTCCTACGAGTGCTGGCCGACCACATCCCTGATCACCCCGGTCTTGCGCTCAAACAAGCGCGCGTTCACGCCAACCTCGCCGAGATCGCGGCGAGCGTCGAGTCGTGCGAAGCGGCGATCAAGGCCAGCATGCAGCACGATCCTGTTCGGCTCGAGGCCTCCGTTGAGCTGCTCCTCTACCGGCATCGCACGATCGGGCAGCAGGAAGCAGCCGACGCACTCGCTGACCTCCGCCAAGAAGTCGGTGTCGGTGGCCCGCTCCCAACAAGGCTGCGAGAGATCGAGGCGCAGATCCTGGGGCAATCGAAAGACAACCACGTTGTTCAGGCTGCGGCCGATCGTTACGTGGAGGTTGCCTCTGAGTGGGAGTTTCAGCAGGAACAACTACGCGCCGCGAAAACCCTGCGCGGTCTCTGCGTCGGACCGCTCTGGCATCTGGGTCACTACAGCGAGGCACAGGAGCGCCTGGACCGTGCTGGAAGACTCGCGATCAATCAGACCTTCGATTTCGGCGTGACGATGACGATCAAGGCAATGTTCGACGCGAGGTGTGGCGACTGGGAGGCATACCAGCGTTCGTACGATCAGGCTCGAATGATCATTGCCGAGTCTGGTATTCGGTGGCTCGAGAGCTATCTGGCCCTGGCTTCGGCCTACGAGGCGTCAGCCGACCGGTCTCCTGCTGCTGTCAGGGCTGCTGTCCGATCAGCGAGAGATCTGCTCGGTCCGCTGTTCGAGACCGACACCGGAGTCGTCTTCACTGCCGAGTCAGCGACCCTGCTCGCCGAGAGCGGTGATCACGACGAAGCCAGACGAATGCTGGACTCGGTCGCCCATCGCTCCGGCCAGAACGAAATGGAGTTCAGATTTGCCGACCTCGTGCTTCTCGCAAGGGTTGGCGACCGAGATGGTGCCTGGCTCGCCTGGACCACCCTGGATCGACAAGATGTGATTCCGAACGATCGACGATGGCGAATCGAGTTGGAGCTGGCCCGCGCTGATCTCCTCGCTGGACGAGAGCAGGCGGTCGACGCGGAATCTGTCCTTCGCCATGCCGAGCGTCTGGGATTGGGCCGTGTTGCGCGACAACTCTCCCCGGAGCTGATGGGTGAGGCACCGCAGTTGTTGCCGATCCGCATGGAGACACTCGGTGGTTTCCGTGTGTACGGGAGCAATGGTGAGGTTGAGCTGCCGAAGGGCCACGCCCAGGAGCTAATGAAGATCGTTGCCGTGCAGGGCGGGTCTTCCTCCGTCGAGACTGTCGTCGCCCATCTTTGGTCCGATGTCGAGTTCAAGTTGGGCCTACGCCGGCTCAAGAACGTCGTGGTGAAGGTGCGGGACCTCCTTGGGGCGGAGGCAATCCGACGAGAAGGGGCGGTCATTCGGTTCGCCGATCACGTCACGGTGGACATCAACGAGTTCGAGACCATGCGCCTGCTCTCACTGGCAAAGAGATCGACAGATCCCGTGGGGAGTCGAGACGTTGCCATCGTTGCCATCGACATCTACCAGGGCCCGCTCTTGGCTGATGATCTGTTCGCTGACTTGGTGAACGAGCGGCGATTCCAGCTGCAGCTGAGTGCGAGTGAACTCCTCGACTACGTCGACAGAGAGCATCGGCCGAACGTTGCCTGGTTCGCAGCCGCATCCAGACGCGTCAATATCGACTGATCGAGTCAGTCGACAATGACGCAACCGTGTTCCGCTCCCGAGGGGAGGCGGACGACGTGAATCAGATGAAGTAGCCGCCGTTGGCGAGCTCGGCGCCACCGGCGGCGGTGAAGAACGCGAGAGCGGCGATCATCGAAACGAGAGCGGACGGGACGGCAACCTTGAACTTGAACATGTGAGCATCTCCTGTAGGCGGGAACCTTTGCAAGGCAACAACACGTCGGTACCTCGGCGGCACCACCGAATGGCGGTACCGGGACAACCGAAGGCTCGGCCGTGGCCAGCTCGGCATGATGACGGCCACTGACTCGAGGCCACTGACACGGGACCAAGTTGGCCAGCCCGTGCCAGTGCCAGCGACGCGCACCATTGCGCGGTTCCGACACTCGACCAACTTGGCCAGCCCGAACCAGTGCCAGCAACGCGCGCTAGGGCGCGGTTCTGACACGGGGGCCGAAGCCTGTAGCGTCCGAGCGGATGGCCGAACCCGATCAAGACGTCGATCTCGTCGAGCTGCCGACGGCGCCAAGGGCACCGCTCGCAGCAATCGGCCGACGCGTCGGGTTCGCGCTCGGGCTGCTCGTCTTCATCGCGGTGGTCGTCTATCTCGGGCGAGAGGGCTACCAGGACAGCGCCGGCGGCGACATCAGCATCCTCGACGCCCTGTACTACGCGTCGGTCACCGTCACGACCACCGGCTACGGCGACATCTCGGCCATCACCGATTCCACCCGGCTGGCCGCGCTTGTCCTCATCACACCGGCTCGCATCCTGTTCCTCATCCTCGTCGTCGGTACGACGGTCGAAGTCCTGACCGAGCGTTCGAGACGGCTCCTACTCACTCAACGATGGAGAAAACGCGTGCGAGATCACCACATCATCTGCGGCTTCGGATCCACCGGTCAGAGTGCTGCCGATGCGCTGACCAACCAAGGTGTGAGCCCCGATCGCATCGTGGTCGTCGACACCGACGACGTGGCAATCGCCGCAGCTACGGACTTCGGTTTCGCTGCAGTGAGGGGCGACGCCGCTCGCGTCGCGGTGCTGAACCAGGCAGCGATCGCCGATGCCTCGTCGGTGATCGTCACGCCACATCGGGACGACACTGCGGTGTTGATGACACTCACCGCCCGCGAGCTGAATCCCAATGTGCACATCGTTGCTACCGCTCGGGTGCGAGAGAACCTGCACCTCTTGGAGCAGAGCGGAGCAGATGCCGTGATCGACTCGTCGGCTGCAGTCGGTCGACTGGTTGGACTAGCCACGCGAACACCGACGGCGCTGCAGCTCATCGATGATCTCATCGACGCTGGCAGCGATCTCGAGTTGGCCGAGGTCGCTCCGCTCGACCGGAATGGATCGCTCTCGGTTCCTGATGGAGTAGCGCTGGTCGAGGTCATCCGCGAGAACGAACGCATCCCGTTTGACGATCCGCGAATCGCGGCTCTGCAGGTCAGCGACCGCCTCGTCGTTGTGCGGTCGGCCCGCTGACGCCCGGTACCCGGACCGGCGAGCTCGCCGACAGTGAGATCGGGCGCGTTTCTGAGCAGCGTGGGGGAGACAGGACCTTCTGCTCTGTTCCGAGCCAGCCCGTCGGCTGACGATAGAGATGTAGCCATCGGCGCACGTGCTGGTGGGTGCTGTCCGCTGAGTTGGCCACTCCTTGATCAGGGTTCGATTCCTTGTCGGCGGTCAGGACCCACCAGCAACAACGAGGAAGCCCTGATAGTGCCGCGCGAGTGTCAGTGCCGCGCGAGTGTCAGTGCCGCGCGAGTGTCAGTGCCGCGCGAGTGTCAGATTCGAGCAGTTGTGCGCGGTTCTGGCATTGGCTCGGGTTTGTGAAGGTGGTCGAGTGTCAGATTCGCGCGGGGTTGCGCGGTTATGGCACTGGCTTCATCAGGCGGCGGGCATCAGGCCATGGGGGTCAGACGGCGGGGCCTATGCGATCGGGTTCTTGTACGTGTCGAGGTAGGTGATCTCTGACACCGGCGCCCGGTCTGCCGGCTTGAAGTCGGTGCCCTTGGTGTAGGCCACGGGCAAGAGGCCGGCCTGGCTCATGTGGTCGGGGATGCCGAGCAACTCGGCGGCCTCTGCTTCGAGTCCGAGGTGCAGGGTCGTATAGCAGGAGCCGAGACCGCGGCTTCGCAGCGCCAGCTGGAAGCTCCACATCGCCGGAATGATCGAACCGAACAGCCCGGCCGCTGCACCGGTCAGCTGTCCACCGTCCGGCACCTCGTCGAGCCGACCGATGATGAGCGGAATGACCATGACCGGAACCTTCTCCAGGTTCTGAGCGAGGAAGTTCGCCGAGTCCATGACTCGGCCCGTTTGAGTACCGGCGTCGGTGGTCTTCGCTGCTTCGGCGAGATAGTCGCCGCCGGCTCGCCGATAGAGCTCGGCCAGCCCGGCCTTTTTCTCGGCGTCTCGAATGACCATCCACCGCCAGCCTTGGCGGTTGGATCCGGTAGGGGCCTGAATAGCCAGCTGGAGGCAATCGAGGATCACATCGTCGGGGACGTCTCGCTCGAGATCGAGCCGTTTGCGCACTGCACGCGTGGTTGAGAGAAGTGCATCGGTCTGTTCGAGGTCGAAATCCATGGCGGGCATGCTGCCCCGAAGAATCGCGGAGCGCCAGCCAGGTCGCGGTTCAGTTCTTGAGGAGCTGCGAGAACGGAGTGTTCTTGTCGGGGCCAGGCTCTCGAGGTAGCCCGAGGGCCCGCTCGCCGAGCGTGTTGCGTTGGATCTCGTCAGTGCCGCCACCGAGGCTCATGCCCCGGCAGTTGAGGAAGTGGAACCCGAAGTAGTCGGCATCAGCGTCGTCGTGCTCCCACGCCGGCGATGTCGGGAAGGCCAACTGGGCGGCCAGCTCCGCTGCCGCCCGGCCTTGTTGGGTCCGCCACAGCTTGCCGATCGAGGGGTGAATGCCTTCCCGAGCGCCGAGGGTGGCGACGATGCGCTCACCGGTGTGGAGCTCGGCCAGCTGTTGGCGAACCAACGGTTCATCGATGCGGCCCCGCTCGCGAGCAAGCTCGATCAGCTGACCGACGGGGATCGGAACTCGCCCCGCCTTCGAGCGCTGACCGGTTGATGAGTTCATCGACGCCGTTCCTGTTTGGACTCGTTCGTGGGCCAGGAGGGCGACCGCAGTGCGCCAACCATCGTTGACCTCACCGATCACCCAGCTCTTCGGGATACGGGCCTCGTCCATGAAGACCTCGTTGAACTCGGCTTCGCCGGTCATCTGCACGAGCGGGCGCACGGTGACACCGTCTTGTTCCATCGGCAGCACCATCATCGTGATACCGCGATGCTTCGGGGCATCGGGATCCGTTCTGGCGATGAGGATGCCGAACTGCGAGTGCTGTGCTCCCGAGGTCCACACCTTCTGGCCAGTCACGATCCACTCGTCACCGTCCAGCACGGCACGAGTTGTCAGCGCTGCCAAGTCCGACCCCGCTCCCGGCTCGGAATAGAGCTGACACCAGATCTCCTCGCCTCGCAGCCCCGATGGCAGGAATCTCCGTTTCATCTCGTCGGATCCGAAGTCTCGGATCGTCGGTAACGCCATACCGACGCCGATTCCGAAGACCGAGTCCTCTCTCGGAACGCGACCCCGCGACACCTCCTTGAACGCCTGGGCGAACTCGGGCCCGAGCCCGCGGCCGCCATACTCGATGGGGTAGTCGACCGCCCCGAGTCCTGCATCGAAGAGGCGGCGACGCCACGCGCGGGATCGGTCGAGCATTCGATCGATGCCATCAAACGCACCGTCCAAGCCAGTCGCGAAGAACGTGTCGACTTCGCTTCGGAAATCGTCGATGGTTGCGAGGTCGGCCATAGCGGCAACGTACATCGCTCGCCGGTTGGTTTCGACCCGGTCGTGGTCCGGGTTGTGCTCGGCGTCGGCCAGGTGCGACGATCGCATTCCGAGATCGAGGAGCGAACGAATGAACCAGCCGGAACACTTGTTGCCGCTTTCTTCGGTCGACCCAGACGGGGAGGCGATCTGGACGCCGACGGGATCCCTCTCGTGGGTCGAACTCGAACAGCGTGGACGGCAGGTTGCGCAGGGGATCCGATCACTCGGTCTCGAAGCTGGCGATGCTTGGGGCCTGCTCGCCGGCAATCGAATCGAATGGATCGAGCTGATCCTGGGCAACGCTCGCACGGGATGCCGGTATGTGCCGCTCAACTGGCACTTGACCGCGCCTGAGGTGGCCGAGCTGTTGGAAGACTCGGGCGCTCGGTTCCTCATTGTGGATTCGGCGAATGAGGCGGTCGGTCGAGACGCAGCGGCGCTCGCCGGGATCGACCACATCATCGTGCTCGGGCCGGACTACGAGGCCTGGGTCACCGCTCAGTCCGACGCAGTTCTGCCGGACGGCCCGGCTGGGGCGCCCCTGCAATACACGGGTGGGACGACAGGTCGGTCGAAGGGCGTGCTGCGGTCTGATCAACGAGTCTTGGTGAGCGAGTCATCCGAAGGAGCATCTCGTTGGGGTGCGCTGGTCGGCATGCCGACATCGGGTCGAGCCCTGCTGTGCACCCCGGCCTACCACGCCCTGGGCGGGGGCATCATCCGGGCGACGCTCGCTCGCTCCCATTCGCTTGCCATTCTTCCGGGCTGGGATCCCGACCTTCTGCTGCGAACGATCGAACAACGAAAGATCACCAGCACGGCGATGGTGCCGACGCAATTCATTCGACTGCTCAAGATGCCGGTCGAGGCTCGATCAGCCAACGATGTGTCGAGCGTCGAATGGGTGCTGCATACCGCAGCGCCGTGCCCGCCGTGGGCCAAGCGAGGCATGATCGAGTGGTTCGGTCTCGGTATCACCGAGCTCTACGGATCATCGGAAGGAACCGGCCCCGTCGTCTGCTCGGCAGCAGAGTGGTTGGAGCGACCGGGCACCGTCGGCCGATCTTCGTTCCTCGAACTCTCTGTGGTCGACGACGATGGCAACGACCTCCCGCCGGGCGAGATCGGCACGGTGTACGTCAAGCGGCCAGACGGGGCGCCCGAGTACCACGGCGATCCCGACAAGAGCGAGTCCATGCGGCTCCCGGACGGCCGCTTCACGGTCGGCGATGTCGGCTGGCTCGACGACTAGGGCTATCTGTTTCT